>JAPKBY010000016.1 GCA_028823185.1 Planctomycetota bacterium | reverse complement strand
TAGAAAGGTGCCTGGGCAGCGATGATCGCTGCGTTATCGACGACCGGAGCAGCAGCAGCCCTCACCGGAAGCTCTGTATTTGTCACGAGCGCGAGCCCTAAGGTCGAGACAGCCGCGACCTCTATTGAGAATTGCTCGGAGCGATCCTCACTGAGCCCTCGAACGATGGCGCCTTTAATGCGCTCCATCGCGGTGTTGCGGTTATAGAGGACGATCTTATCTACCGACTTCACCGACCCGAGATCAACCTCCCACCAAGGGTTCGCCTCAATCGCTGTGTGCGTGACGGTGTTCTCCTCATAGACCCCGCTCGTGTTGCCATCGTTGGCACGCTCCGGGCTACCTGCAGAGGAGACGCTCGACTGTGTCGCAGCTCCTGCGATCGCGACGTTCTCGTCGCCGGAGTAGACCTCCACCTCTGCGAGCGAGAGGATCTTCCCTTCGCCCGGCAGATCGATGCGGATGTAGCGAACATCTTTAGATGCCGCGCCGACAGGAAGGCTCGGAGGCATCATCTTCTCAAAGCCCGTGTTCACATAGAGCGCGCCTCGCGCTGCCTTGAGCTTAGTGGCCGCCTCTTCAGAGACCTTTGTCCCCCACAAGAAGACGCGGTCTAAAGAATCGAGCTCGAGGAGATGCACAACGACATCGTCATCCACCTCCGTGTCATAGAGGTTCAAGTAAACGAGCGAGTCCAAGTTTGCCAAGGGCGCAAAGCCAGCGCTGGTGACCTTAGTCTTCTGAAGGTAGAGCTTTTTGAGCCCGATCATTCCAGAGAGATGCTCGAGTCCCGCATCACCGATGCTCGTCCCTCCGAGGTTGATCTCAACGACGCCGCTCAACTGAGCGATGTGCACGAGGTCAGCGTCCTTCACCTCTTTCCCGTGAATATGAAAGCCGATGCTCCACTCACCGCTATCGACTGCGGTCTCCATGAAGGTTCCGCCCGCCGCCTCGATCGCAGCGCGTGCGTCGTTTGAAGGATCTTGCGCAAAGGCCGATCCAGCGAAGAGGGCAAAGAGAGAGAGTGAAAGTGAGAGAGACTTCATGTGTAAATCCTCGTGGGGTTGATCCCTACATCATACGGAGCGCGCGTTCTATTCGTGGGGCCAGAGCACTCCAGCATCAGCGATTGGGATGATATAGCCGATCGCGGAGGCCTTCCCCTCTCGATCCACCGGGTGAATCGCCGTGACAACACCTACGACGCTTCCGGTTCCATCAATGACAGGTCCTCCGCTAGCGCCGGGGTGAATCGCCGCATCGACCTGAAGATAGGAGCGCACCTTCCTGCTGACGATCCCGCGAAAGGTGCTCGCGATGACAGTCTCGCCTTGTTGCATCACAGAGCGCCCCAAGGGGAAGCCGATGCAGAAGACCTCTGTCCCTCCCGTGGGTTCTGGCGAGTCGAGCTTTAACTTTCCGATCGTCGGCATCCCATCAAAGGGCTCAATCTTCAAGAGCGCGAGATCCTGATCACCCTCTCTCACCCAATCGATGAGTTTGGCCTCTCTCTTCAGAGATTCACCGGAGAATGTGACGGTCAATTCTAAGGTGGTCTCAAAGTCCATCTCATCCGCCAAAGCAAGGAAGCTCAGGTCCTCCCCCTCTTCTTTGAAGACGACGTGTGCGTTCGTGAGCAGATAGCCCTCGTCATTCAGGCAGAAGCCTGAACCGGAGGCCTCCTTCGAGAGCGGCTCACCGAGCCCTTCAAAGTTAAAGTCAGCGAAGCCGTACTCATCTTCAGAGATGAAGAGGACCTCACCACTTGTTCGCTGTTTTAAGACTTCGAGAGCCTCCACCATGACGACGGCTCGGTTGATGCGTGCGACCTCACGCAATCGTGCCTGCTCCAAGTTCACCGGGTCGTAAAGACTCAGGCTCCGGGTGGTCTGCTCTAGCTGCTCCTGCAGCGCGCCCATGTCCACGCCCTCGACCTTCTCTTTGTTGGCGAGGCTTTGAATGGTCTTCTCCAATCGCTCTCGCTCCTTAATCAGGCCCAAGCGATCAGCGTCCCAGTCATCTCTAGCCTCACTAAACTCGTTTTGCCTCGCCTCCCACTGTCCTTGGTGTTGCTCGAGTTGAGCGCGTGACAAGATCAACTTCTCCTGCAACTCCTCCGTTTGCTTCTGCAGCTCTTCGACCGAGGCGCGGCTCTCGTCTTGTATTTTCCCGACCACTTGCCAACCAATCGCGACGAAGATCAGGGCTACAACGACTGTGATCAAGAGCGCGCCACGACTCCTCCGCTCTTCACCAGCGATCATCTTGGCGACCTCTAGCTTGTCAGGCAGATCGAGCTGCATGCGCACACGCTCAACAGTCTCCTCTCCGATCGCGCTCTTTCCCCGCGCACCAAAGAAGGCTGTACGAGCCAGCGACACTGTCCCTGCAAGCCCTTCTGCAGAGAGCACCGCAAAGCGAGGGCCTCCGGAGCCGAACTGGATAATGTCCCCATTCTTGAGAGCGCAGCGCTCGATTCGCTCGCCGGAGACGATCGTCCCGTTCTTTGCCCCCAGGTCTTCGACCCACAGCACCTTGCCCTCAAGGTTGAGTCGAGCGTGATGAGCTGAGACTCCTGGGAATTGATCTGTGCTCAGCACCAAATCACTCGCAGGGTCTCGCCCCACCGTGAGTCCTCCCACAGGCACCTCGATAGGGCGCCTCAGGGAAGGGATCTGCAGGGGAGAGAGCTGCCAAGCATTTGAAGACATCTCTTGGGGGTCGGCCATCGCCCTATCATCGGTGCAGACGGACCTTGGGACAAGACGTCCAAGGGCTTCACTCGCGACAGATTAATTAACGACCCTAAAAAACAGGCGCTAGAGCGCGAAGAGGTGCCTCAAGAGCGGCAATTTGCTCCCCTTATTGCCGGATTGCCAAGGTCGAGGCATCCTTGAGAGGTGGAGGTCCCCACAAATAGGTCCCCTGACCTGTGCTGCCACCCCCTCCCACGCACTTGGCCACCCTCTCTTTACCATGCATTCCCAGTCCATCCCGCTCATCGGGATCACGCCCTCATCACGTCCTGACGCCCACCTCGCCGTCGCGCTCTCCCGCGCTGGTGCCGTCGGCGTCATAGACTTGGGCCTAGACCGTAACCGCGGTCTCTCGGTCCTCAATGAGGCCCTCGAACACGATGAATCCGGCCTTGGAGCCCTCGTCAGATCGGAGCTGAGGCTTGAGCCTGCGCTCCTTCCCGCCGAGGTGAGCTTGGTCGTTCTCGCGCCAGGCGTCGACCCGCTGCCGTGGTCCACTAGAGAAGATCGCCCATGGAGAGTTTTCGCTCAGGTCACCTCTCTTGAAGAGGCCCAACGCGCTGAGCGCGCAAAAGTCGACGCCCTCATCGCAAAGGGCAATGAGTCCGGTGGTCGCGTCGGAAACGAGAGCACCTTCATCCTTCTCCAGCGCCTCATCGAGGCCACAGATTTGCCGGTCTATGCCCAAGGTGGCGTCGGCATCCGCACAGGCTCTGCCTGTCTCGCAGGCGGAGCGGCAGGACTCGTCTTAGATGCACAGCTCGCGCTCGTCAAAGAGTCCGGCTTATCAAAGCGGATCAAGAAGATCCTCTCTCGCCTTGATGGCTCAGAGACTGTCGAGGTAGGTGGTCACCGTGTCCTGCGAAGGCCCGACATCCCCCTAGCAGACTCTTTCACTGGTGAGTCTGCAGAGCTCGTCGCTAGCCACCTCGGAGGTGATGACCCTGAGCGTGAGCTCCTCCCGTTCGGCGAGGACGCAGCGATGGCCGCCCCACTCGCAGCAAAATATCGCACAGCAGGTTCTCTCGCTCACGCGGTGTGGGACAACGCAGTCGCCGGCCTAGAGCTCGCAAAACGCACAGAGCCACTTCGTCCTGGCGGCCCGCTCGCCTCAGAGCACGGGACAGCCTATCCCGTCGTTCAAGGACCGATGACTCGTGTCTCTGATCGATCAGCCTTCGCAGACGCGGTCGCTCACTCTGGCGGCTTGCCCTTTCTCGCTCTCGCGCTCACGCGTGGACCCCAAACGACTCCTCTCCTTGAGGAGACCGCCGAGCGCCTCAAGGACCGCCCCTGGGGCGTCGGCATCCTCGGTTTTGTCCCGAAAGAGCTCCGTGAGGAGCAAATGGAGGCTGTCAACGCCATCCGTCCGCCCTTCGCACTCATAGCGGGCGGGCGCCCAAGCCAAGCCCGCGACCTCGAAGAGCGCGGAACCAAGACCTACCTCCACGTCCCCTCACCCGGGCTGCTCGAGATGTTCCTCGCTGATGGCGCGCGCCGCTTCGTCTTCGAGGGCAGGGAGTGCGGCGGCCACATCGGCCCGCGCTCCTCCTTCCCGCTCTGGGAGCAACAGCTCGCTCTATTGGAAGAGTTCGATCACCCAGAAGAGCTCTCCATCCTCTTCGCCGGTGGCATTCATGACGGGCGCAGCGCTGCGATGATCTCTGCTCTCGCGGCCCCTCTTGCTGAGCGAGGCGCGCGCGTGGGAGTCTTAATGGGGACCTCTTATCTCTTCACCGAAGAGATCGTCTCTTCGGGCGCACTGCTCCCCGGTTATCAAGAGCAAGCCATCTTATGCGAAGAGACGGTCCTTCTAGAGACCGCGCCCGGACACGCTACGCGCTGCACGAACAATGAATATGTGAAGACCTTCATCGCCGAGCGCGAGCGCCTCAAACAGGAAGGCGTTGAGACGCGTGAAGCCTGGGCGCAGCTCGAACAGCTCAACCTAGGCCGCCTACGCCTCGCCTCCAAGGGCCTCCGTCGCGAAGGTGACGCGCTCGTCGAGGTCTCACCGGACGAACAACGCGACCAGGGAATGTTCATGATCGGTGAGGTCGCAGGACTACGCGACTCCATCGGGACGATCGAAGATCTCCATCGCTCTGTGAGCGAGGGAGCCAGCGAGCACCTCGCCTCCATCACGCTCCCCGAAAATACGCGACGGATCAACCGAGGGATTGATGACCCCTATGACATCGCCATCATCGGGATGGACTGCGTCTTCCCAGGCAGCCCAAACCTCGAGAGCTACTGGCGCACGATCACGACCGGCGCCGACACCATCAGCGAGGTCGACAGTGAGCGCTGGAACCCTGAGATCTACTTCGACCCTGACGGTCGCCCCGGCTACACCACCCCGTCAAAATGGGGCGGCTTCATCGACCCTGTCGAGATCGACCCGATGTCCTATGGGATCCCTCCCAAGGCCATGGCAGCCATCGAGCCCGTACAGGTGCTCTCTCTTGAGATAGCAAAGCGAGCTCTAGAAGACGCCGGCTATGGCGACCGTGAATTCGACCGCGAGCACACCAGCGTCATCTTCGGCGCTGAAGGAGGCAATGACCTCTCTAGCGCGCTCGGATTCCGCGCGCTCTTCCCGCAATTCGCCGGCGTTCTCCCGGAAGCTCTCGACAAAAACTTACCCGAGCCCACTGAAGACTCCTTCCCCGGAG
This sequence comes from Planctomycetota bacterium, assembly GCA_028823185.1. GTDB lineage: Bacteria > Planctomycetota > UBA1135 > UBA1135 > JAKVCE01. The sequence continues at coordinate 7,811 of JAPKBY010000016.1, read as the reverse complement.
TCCTCGCGAACGTGATCGCAGGCCGCATCGCCAACCGCCTCGACCTCGGCGGCCTCAACTTCACAGTGGACGCTGCCTGCGCCTCCGCCCTCGCGGCCCTAGAAGCAGCCATCCAGACGCTGGTGGCCAACACGAGCGAGATGGTCCTCGTCGGCGGCGCGGACCTGCACAACTCCATCAATGACTACCTGATGTTCTCGAGCGTTCAGGCGCTCTCACGCACCGGGAACTGCCGCTCCTTTGATTCAAAAGCCGACGGGATCACCCTCGGCGAAGGCGTCGGCGTCGTCGTCTTAAAGCGCCTCAAAGATGCAGAGCGCGACGGCGACCATATCTACGCGGTCATCAAGGGCTGCGCTGGCTCGAGCGATGGCAAGAGCCTCGGCATGACAGCGCCTCGCCTCGAAGGCCAGGTGCGCGCCATGGAGCGCGCGTGGAAGCGCTCTGGAGTTCCCCGCCATGAGCTCGGCCTCATGGAGGCGCACGGCACAGGGACAGTGGTCGGCGATCGCACAGAGATGGAGTCCATGTCTCGAGTCTTCGGCGATCACGGCCCCTCCATAGGCTCATGCGCGCTCGGCTCCGTGAAGTCTCAGATCGGTCACACCAAGTGCGCGGCTGGGGTCGCGTCTCTCATCAAGGTCTGCCTCGCCCTCGACCACGCCGTCCTCCCGCCGACGCTTCACATCGAGAAGCCCAACCTCGGCTGGGATCCCAAAAAGAGCCCCTTCCACTTTCGTGGGGTCGCGTCGCCCTGGCCAAAGGGCCCCGAAGCGCGTCGAGTCGCGGCTGTCTCCTCGTTCGGCTTCGGCGGCACGAACTTCCACACGGTCCTCACCGACTACTCAAACCCGCTCGATGACGACCCCGTCGGCAAGAGGTGGCCTTCTGAGCTCTTCTGCTTACGCGCCAATGACGAGGCCGCGCTCAATGAACAGCTCCGCGCCCTCCTCTCCGCCCTTGAGGTAGAGCGTCCTTGGCGACTGCGAGACCTAGCCGCCTCGGTCAGTCAAGGTGATGAACCTGTCCAGCTCGCCTTCGTCGCGTCTTCCATCGAAGAGCTCCGCGCGCACATCACTCGCGCGCTCAACGGCGAGAAGAGCGAAGAGCTGCATCGCCGCTCAGAGGACAAAGAGATCAGCTCTGGACAAGTCGCCTTCCTCTTCTCGGGCCAAGGCAGCCAATACCCGGGCATGTGCGCAGAGCTCTTCGTGAGCTTCCCCTGCCTCGGAGACCTCTTATCCCAAGCCGGAGCTTGGCACGAGCGCATCTTCCCGCCGACCTCCTTCACACCAGAGGCAAACCGCGCGGCGATCGACGCCTTGACCGATACTCGAGTCGCGCAACCCGCGCTCGGACTCGTCGACTCTGCGATCGCCCGCTTGCTCGAACGAGTCGGCGTCAAAGCCGACCACCTCGCAGGTCATAGCTATGGAGAGCTCGTCGCGCTCAGCTGGGCCGGCGCTCTCCCGGCAGACCGACTCTTAGAGATCTCAGAGGCTCGCGCTAACTCGATCCTCAACGCCGCCGGAGAAGACCCGGGCACGATGGCCGCGGTAAACGGCACAAAGGATGAGATCGAAGCAGCGCTCTCCGACATCGATGGGATCGTCTTGGCCAACCAGAACGCACCCAACCAGGTCGTCATCTCAGGACGCACAGATGCCATTGAAGCTGCGATCGAGCTCCTCAATCAAAAAGGTATCGCTGCCCGAAAGATCCAGGTCGCTTGCGCCTTCCACTCACCCGTGATCGAAGGGGCGAGAGACTCATTCCGCAAGGTGCTCGAAGAGCTTCCGATTCAATCACCGAAGGCCGTCGTCTGGTCCAACGCTGACGCCGCCCCATACCCTGCCGGTGGAGATGTCCGAGATCGTCTCGCTGACCACTTGATCTCTCCTGTGCGCTTCTCAGAGCAAGTCCAAGCCATGCATGAGGCGGGCGCGCGAATCTTTATCGAGGTCGGCCCCGGACAGGTGCTCACCGGCTTGGTGAAGAAGATCCTCCGTGGACGCAGCCACGAGATCATCAGCACCGACAAAAAGGACGGCTCTTCGCTCGCAGCGCTCTTGGACGCCGTCGCGCGCCTCGCGTGCCTCGGCGTAGAGATCACAACCGACGCGCTCTTCGCTGGACGTGACCCCGAGATCTTTGATCTCAACTCGCCGCCCGATCGGAGCTTCTCCAAGATGGCTTGGCTAGTCAACGGCTTCCGCGCCGTCCCCGCTCACGGCGAGGCGCCGCGCGAGAGCTACCGCCCGATGGACAGACCGCCAGAGCCAGTCACGACAGCTGCTTCAGGCGCGCCAGCACTCGCAGCTAACTCGCGTGAGGCTGTGGTCTTGGAATACCTGAAGGGAATGCGCGAGTCCGTCCGTGACCAACGAGACGTAGTCCTCGGCTACCTAGGCGCGCAACCTGTGCCTCGTGAAGTCATCGTGACTCCTGCGCCGGCCGCCGCGACCCCTCTCGCCGCAGCTGCAGCCACACCTCCAGTGGAAGAAGCCAAAGAGGTCGAGGTAGACCTCGAGGCTGCGCTGCTCAAAATCGTCAGCGAGCGCACGGGCTACCCTGAAGACATGCTCGACTTCGACTTAGACCTCGAAGCTGACCTCGGCATCGACTCGATCAAGCGGATTGAGATCCTCGGCGCGCTCGGTGATTCGGCCGGCCTAGCTGGAGCAGATGAAGCCGCGAGAGACGCGCTCGTCGAAGAGCTCGCCGCCATCAAGACCCTGCGTGGAATCCTAGACTGGCTCCGTGAGAACGAAGGGGCCGACACGGATCAACCGGAAGAAGAGCTCGCCTCACCCGAGGAGCCGGATGAGATCTCGACCTCCCCGATAACCCTCCGGCGCTTCCTCCTCAAGGAGTCCGCGACTCAATCAGAGCGCGAAGATCCATCCGTCTTAGCGGGTAAACGCTTCCACCTCGTCGAAGATGATCGCGGCGTCGCGAGAGCGCTCGCCCTGCGCCTCGAGGCTGCAGGCGCAGAGGTCCAGAGCGCAGAGTCTGAGGAGAGCTCAGATGCCTTGATTCATTTGGGTGCGCTCACAATTGATGCAGGCCCTGATCGCGTGAAAGATCTCTTCCGCTGCGCGCGCGCAGCCGCCGAGCATGACCCCAGCTGGATTCTGGCAGCGACTGGGCTCGGAGGCACCTTCGGGCGTGACGAGAACGGCGGAGACCACAAAGCCCAAGGAGGCGCCGCTGGCTTCATGCGCAGCTTGGCTAAGGAGCGGCCGAACACACGCGTCCGCTGCCTAGATCTAGACATCACCCTCGAGCCCGACGTGCTCGCTGCCCACCTCTTCGACGAGCTGCTCACCAAAGGCAGCGAGGTCGAGGTCGGACACGCCACTGGATCCCGCAGCTCACTTCGCCCCGTAGAAGCCCAGCTCAAACCGCTCGTTGGCGCAGCGCTCCTCGACACAAGCTCAGTCGTGCTCCTTACAGGCGGCGCCCGCGGCATAACAGCCCTCGTCGCGAAGGAGATCGCTGCTCGATACAGCTGTGGCCTCGTCCTCGTCGGACGCTCAGCCCTGCCAGAGCTCTCCGAAGACGCCGAGCTAAACGAGGCCCTCGACGCCAACGCCCTGCGCCGCATCCTCGCGACGCGCATGACTGGTTCACGGCCTGCGGAGATTGAACGAGAGGTCAAACGACTGCTCGCAAACCGCGAGGTCTCAAGCACTCTTGATGCGCTGCGCGCTGCTGGCAGCACCGTTGACTATCGCTGCTGTGATGTGAGAGATGAGTCCGCCTTCGGCGCGCTGATCGACTCTGTCTACAAGGACCACGGACGGATCGACGGCGTCGTTCACGGCGCTGGAGTGATCGAAGACAAGCTCTTAGCTCAAAAGAGCGACGAGAGCTTTGATCGCGTCTTCGACACGAAGGTGCGAGGTGCCCTCGTCCTCGCAGAGAAGCTGCGTGATGACGTCGGCTTCGTCGCCTTCTTCTCTTCCATCTCAGCCGCCTTCGGCAACCGCGGCCAAACAGATTACGCGGCCGCGAACGACCTCTTAGACAAGCTCGCCCACGCGCTAGACCGCCGCCTCAAGGGGCGAGTTGTGAGCTTCAACTGGGGTCCGTGGGACGGCAGCGGGATGGTCTCTGATGACCTCCGACGCGAATACCAACGCCGCGGCCTCGGCTTGATCGACCCCAAAGAGGGCGTCGCAGCTTTCCTTGATGAGTTAAGCCAACCCGAAGGCCCGGCACAGGTCATCGTGATGAGCGCGACGGCAATGGGATTGCCCCTCTAAGCCTGCGATGATCCAGCGCCCCGGACACGATGTCGCGATCGTCGGAATGGCGTGCGTCTTCCCAGGCGCAGGCGATCTCGACTCCTACTGGAAGAACATCGTCGAGGCCAAGGACGCGATCACCACCGTCCCAGAGTCTCGCTGGGACAAGGTCTTCCACGACCCCGAATCTAACGATGTCCACCGCCTCTACACCAACCGCGGCGGCTTCATCGATGAGCACGCGAACTTCGACGCCCTCGACTTCGGGGTCATGCCGGTCGCCGCTCAAGCTTCTGAGCCTGACCAGCTCCTCATGCTTCAAGTCGCAGCGCAGGCCATGCGTCACGCCGGCTATGGAGAGAAGTCTTTCCCTCGCGAGAGCAGCGGCGTAATCCTCGGCCGTGGCGGCTATTTGAACGCTGGCACCGCACGACTCGTACAAAAGGTCCGCGTCTCACAAGAGCTCGTCGAGTGCCTCCGCACGATCGTCCCGGATATATCGGAAGAACAGCTCGCCCGCGTCCAAGCTGAATACCAAGAGCGCGTCGGACACATCGGACCGGACACCGTGATCGGACTGGTCCCAAACCTCGCAGCATCGCGAATCGCCAATCGCTTGGATCTTGGCGGCCCCGCCTACACCATCGATGCCGCCTGCGCCTCCTCGCTCATCGCGGTCGACCGTGCCTGTGAAGACCTCGCCCGCGGGAGCGCGGACCTCGTCATCGCTGGAGGTGTTCACCTCACCCATGACGTCGTGTTCTGGAGCGTCTTCTGTCAGCTCGGAGCGCTCTCGCGCAAAGGACGCATCCGTCCCTTCTCTAACGAAGCTGACGGCCTCTTGATCGGTGAGGGTCTCGGCGCGGTCGTCCTCAAGCGACTCGAAGATGCGGTCGCTGACGGAGACAAGGTGCACGCTGTCATCCGCGGGTCTGGAGTCGCCTCAGACGGCCGAGAGGCGAGCGTGATGAATCCGCACGTAGACGGCCAACTCTTAGCGCTCAAGCGCGCGTGGTCGAAGCTCGATCTCGACCCTAAAGCTGCCGAGAGCGTCGGTCTCATCGAAGCTCACGGAACAGCGACACAGGCCGGGGACGCCGCCGAACTCTCGACGGTCGCGACCTTCTTTGGTCGTCCTGAAGAAGAGCACGTGCCTGTCATCGGCTCTGTTAAATCTCAGATCGGGCACACCATGCCCGCCGCTGGCATCGCTGGCCTCATCAAGGCGACCATGGCCGTGCGCGAGGGAATCCTCCCTCCCACTCTTCACGTCGGAGACCCCCACCAAGGCCTCGCCGCGACGCGCTTTCGCACAACGGAAGTCGCAGAGCCCTGGGAATCAAGCGGTCCCCGCCGTGCAGCCGTCAACGCCTTCGGCTTCGGCGGAATCAACGCACACGTCGTGCTCGAACAACATAGCGGGCCGACGAAAGTACAAGTCAGCGTCCCAGACACGCGCCCTGAGTGCCTCTTCCTGGCCCGCGCGACGACAGCCGAACTCATAGACGCCCTCGACTCTGGAGACAGCTCAGTCGGACAAGGTGCTGCTCGCCTCGCGCTCTTTGACCCAAGCCCAGCACGCATCGAGAAGGCCCGCCGCATCCTAGAGCGCGGCAAAGCCTTCCACGGTCGCAGCGATCTCTGGTTCTCTCCCGAGGGCTTGCTCAAAACAGGCGGAAAGGTCGCCTTCCTCTTTCCTGGGGTAGACGCTGACTTCCAGCCGCGCGTTCATGACCTCGCAGCTCACCTCGGCGAAGAGCTGCACCCGGAGCTCAAGGCGGCAGAAGACCCGAACTTCGCCAAGAGCCTCACCACTCATGAGCTCGAAAAGACCGGCGTCGCCATCGTCTTGGTCAACGGTCTCATGACCCGCACGCTCCATTCCTTTGGCGTCACACCCGACTCCATCTGCGGTCACTCCATCGGTGAATGGAGCGGCATGATCGAAGCTGGCTGCTTCGAGTCAGGAGAGATCGAGTCGTTCATTCGCGACCTCAAGGCTGGGACTCTCGAGGTCCCAGGCGTCGCTTTTGCGACTGCTGGTTGCTCGGTTGACCGCGTAGAGGCCGCGATCAAAGATCTCTCAAAGGTCGCGGTCAGTCATGACAACTGCCCTCACCAGGTCGTCGTTTGCGGGCCGAGCGAAGAGATCGATGTCCTCCTGCAGAGGCTTAAAGCGGACAAGATCTTCAGCCAAAAGCTCGACTTCCGCTCCGGCTTTCACTCAGCGCTCTTCGCTGACCACATCAACGCCATCGAAGAATCCATTGGAGCGCTCACTCTCAGCGCACCTAAGACGCCGCTCTACTCAGCGACGAGCTGTGCGCTCTACCCGAGCTCGGACACTGAAATTCGCAAGCTCTTCTCAGACCACCTCTTGCAGCCGGTCCGCTTCCGTCAGCTCATCGAGCGTATGCACGCCGACGGCGTTCGGGCCTTCGTCCAAGTCGGAACGGGCAGCCTCCCCGGCTTCGTTAGCGACACCCTCGCAGAGCTCCCTCACATCGCGCTGCACTCCAACACCTCCAAGCGCAGCGGCCTCGACGAGCTTCGGCGCTGCCTCGCTGCCTTGTGGACGGAGGGCGCAGAGCCTGAGCTCATGCCCCTCTTCCGAACCCGCTCCTCGCCCCGAACTAATCGACAGAGCGTCCGACTCCAGCTCGGGGCGCCCATGGTTCGACCGAAGACCGTCCTCGAGGATCACGGAGACATCGACCTCTCCGTGCTCAAAGGTGATCCTGTGCTAGAAGCCTATGCAGACACCTTGCGCGATCTCAAGTCGGCAGGCAGAGAGGTCGTCGACGCCTATCGAGCTGAAGCCAGCGCTCCAACAGAGGCGCTCACACGCCGCGTCATCTCGCTTGAGACCGACCCGCTCCTCCTCGACCACTCCTTCTTTCCTCAGCCTGAGAACTGGCCGATCCCTAGCGACCGCTTCCCCCTCGTCCCCATGACGATGTCTATCGAGATGATCCTCGATGCGGCACGCGCTCTCTGCCCAGACAAGGTCGCGATCAAGATCGAGCGAGTGCGCGCCTGGCGATGGATGCAGATCGAAGAGCCCATCGAGGTCGAGATCAGCGCAAAGCTCGCAGAGCCGGACCTCGTCAAGGTCTCCATCGATGGATACATCGAGGGCTCAGTGCGCTTCGCCGACAGCTATGAAGAGCAGCCCCTTGTCAGAGATCGTCCGCTAGAAGACCCCCGCCCTGTCGGGCTCTCGACAGAGGAGATGTACAGCGACCGATGGATGTTCCATGGCCCCGCTTATCACGCGGTCACCTCCTTGGACTCCATCGGACCCAACGGCCTCGACGGTCGCCTCATTAAGAGCGCTGGCGAAGGCGCACTGCTCGATGGCGCTGGACAACTCTTCGGTCTCTGGATCTCTCGCTCTGTCGAGAACGACCGAATGGCGCTCCCTGTTCGGGTCGGTGAGATCCGCTTCTATGGCCCTGCGCCCCGAGACGGCGATGAGTTTGACTGCACTGTCCGCATCAATGAACACGATGGCCGCAAGGTGACCGGCGACTTTGAAGTCTCAAGTGGTGGGAAGATCTG
>JAPKBY010000382.1 GCA_028823185.1 Planctomycetota bacterium | reverse complement strand
GACGATCCCCTGAAGCGTGAGCCACGAGTCCTTGAGGAATTTAAAGCAGGAGGTGCAACCTAGAGTGAGCGCCTCAATTGGATTGCTGACTCTGTAGATGAAGTCTGCGCGCTTGAGGTTGAGGCCGTAGCTCATCGGGGCGAGAGCCATGGGGGTGACAGTGAGTTCAAGCTCTTCTGCTCCCGCGCTGGTCGCTCTTCTGATGAGCACGGAGATCGCTTCGCCAGCGCTTGTATTTGCGCGCAGCGTCGTGAGCAGCGGGGCCTCGGGTCCGACAGTGACTCCATTCACTTGTAGGATTTCATCGCCATCTCGCAACCCCGCAGTGTCTGCCGCAGAGTGAGGGAAGACGTTTACAGATCTGCCGTCGATGTCACCACCGAGGGCTAGATCGTTGGGGTTGAGCGTTGACGGAGACAGCAGCGAGATGGTGATCAGGTCGGTTGCCGCCTAACCCGTCTCTCCGCTCCGTCGGAGGCGGAGTTTTGACTGAGGTGGCGCAATCGCCAAAGCTTCCCTCAGGTCCTCGCTTGAGTAGATAGGGGAGTCGCCAAGGGCTAGCAGTCGGTCTCCTAGCTGAAGGCCGTTGACGCCGAGCTGTTCCCATCCTCCGCCTGGCCTCACGCCAGTGACTACATTGGCCACGGCGCTTACGCCGAGCACAGGGGGCGTGTCTTGCTCTACGGGAGTTGGGGTGATCGTAGCGGTGACTTCGATCTCCTCCGGCGTGAGGAAGTTGGCCGTTATGGGGAGGCCGGGGGCTGAGAGCCGCGCCAGCGTCCTTGAGGTTGACTCTCCGGGGAACGCCTCCTTGATCGAGATCAATCGGTAGTCGTTCCCGATTCCTGCGAGCTCAGCTGCGCCTCCTGGCGTGATTCGCACCGCGCCCGTCGGGTCTACGGACGGTGAGAAACCAAGCTCGAAGAGACCGCGTTCAACTGATCGTGTCGGCACGATCGAGACCTTCTCTGCTTGCTCCTGTCCTGGCCGCTTGACGAGGAGATCGCATTGCTCCGGATTCCCGAGCGCGACCTCATTGAGAATCTCAGAGAAGGTCGCGACGCTTTGGCCATTGATCTCAAGAATACGAGTGCCTTCTTCGAGCCCAGCGTTCCAGACCGGGCCGCCCGGAGTGGGTGAGCCGATGAGGGGCTGAATGAAGGGGATCCCAACCCAATACAAGATGGGGAAGATCACGAGGCCAAAGACCACGTTCATGATCACTCCACCTGAAAAAATCAGGAAGCGTTGGCCGACAGACTTTGAACGCAGGTCGTCCGGGCTCTGTTCGCCATCTTCTCCGGGCTCCTCTCCAGCCATCTTGACGTAGCCGCCGAGCGGCACGAGGGCGACTTGGTAGGTCGTGTCACCACGTGTTGTCGACCAGAGCTTGGGACCGAAGCCCAGGCTGAAGACGTCCACTCGCACCTTGCACCATCTGGCAGCGAGGAAGTGCCCCGACTCGTGGACGAAGATGACGAGGCCAATGCCGAGGATCACTTGAAGGACCCTCCAGATTTCAATCAATTCCATAGCTTGTTCAGTGTGTGACCGCCGCCTCGATGAGGTCGGTGGCCAGGGCTCTCGCCGCTTCGTCTGCTTTTGTGAGTTCTTCTATGCTTCCGCATAGTCCGGGTCGCGCGTCGAGCACGTTTTTATTGATCTCGGGGATCTGAGAGAATGGAAGGTTCCCGGCTAGGAAAGAGGCTACCGCGATTTCATCGGCAGCGTTCAATACGCATCCTGCATCTTCTCCCTCTTCTACGCACCGGTACCCCAGTCCTAGCGCAGGAAAGCGTTCAAAATCCGGCTCTTCAAAATCCAATCGGCTGAATGACTCGAAGTCAAAGCCTCGCAGATAGGGCGCGTTGGCTCGATCGGGGTGCGAGAGCGCGTGGAGGATTGGGCCTCTCATGTCGGGAGGTCCTAGCTGAGCCTTCACGGAGCCATCTACGAACTCCACCATGGAGTGAACGATCGATTGGGGGTGCACCACGACCTGTATCCGCTCTGCTTCGAGGTCGAAGAGGTGGTGGAGCTCAATCACTTCAAGGGCCTTGTTCATCAGTGTCGCCGACCCGACAGAGATGCGAGGACCCATGTCCCAATTGGGGTGCTTTATGGCCATCTCCGGGGTGACGTCCCTGAGCTCTTCCAGGCTGAGCGTTCTGAAGGGCCCACCGCTCGCAGTCAAGAGGACTCTCCTGACACGTCCGAGGTCTTCGCCTCGCAAACATTCAGCGACGGCTGAGTGCTCAGAGTCCACTGGTAGAATCGCAGCTCCGCGTTCACGAGCAAGCGCAGTGAGCTCAGCCCCGGCGATCACCATTGATTCTTTGTTGGCTAGCGCGAGGTCTTTTCCTCTCAAGAGAACCCCTTGGCTCATCTTAAGTCCAACGGCGCCGACGACTCCATGGACTGCGACCTGATAGCTCGCCTCCTCGACCATTCGTAGCGCACCTTCAGGTCCGGTGAAGAGATGGCATGTAGAGGGGAGCTCACTTTGGAGGCGTGCGGCTGCCTCCTCTGAGGCCACCGCGCAGTAAGCGGGGCTAAACTCTTTGACTTGCTCTAAGAGTGTCTCCCATGACGAGCCTGCGGCCAAACCGGTCACCTTGAGAGCGCCATTGGAGCGGCGCACGACATCGAGGGTCTGGGTGCCGATTGAGCCTGTGG
>JAPKBY010000381.1 GCA_028823185.1 Planctomycetota bacterium | reverse complement strand
TACTTGAGAAGCTAGTTGTCGAGTACGGGCATCCTTTAGACGAGCGAGCCGAGGCGACGCTTCTCTTCGGAGAAGCTGCCCCGGCACGCGCGCTCCAAGTGCTCGAGGCAATGTGCCGTCGCACAAAGCGCAACGAGACCCTCCCCCATGATGAGTTCCTCATCCGCGGCTGGGTGAAGGCCTGTGAGAACCTTGAGATAAGCCCTGTCCCAGTGCTCGTGGACAACGCCACGAACATCACAAAAGACTCGACCTCTAGGCACTATGCGGTGAAACAGCTCGGGAAGCACGTCGATCCTCTAGGCAGACAAGCACTAGAAATCGTCTTGATCGAATCCACGGGAAATGGCTACATCCGCCGAATGGCTGCTCAATCACTCAGGAAGACGACCCCAGCTGAAGAGGCTTGCGCTTTGTTCAGGGAAGTCGCCGACCGTGAATCTGAGAACAACTTCCTCCGCTTCCTGCTCGACATCATCGCGGAGACCTGCCCTTGATCACAGACACTCACTCTCACCTCTTCTGGAATCGCTTCGACGATGACAGGGATGAGGTCATTGCGCGCGCTAAGGCCGCCGGCGTTGAGCGGATGCTCGTGGTCGGGACGACCCTTGAGACCTCGAGGAGTTCTTTTGAGCTCGCAGCGATGCACGATGGGCTCTTCCCAACCGCCGGGGTCCACCCGCACGATGTGGAGGAGCCTTGGGATGCGGTGCGCGAAGAGATCGCCGCGCTCTGCGCACGTGAGGAGTGCGTCGCTGTTGGCGAGACCGGCCTCGATTACTTTCGTGACTACAGCCCCCATGAGGCCCAGCGCGACTGGTTTCGCTGGCACCTTGAGCTCGCGACAAAGCTCGACAAGCCCGTCATCGTTCACTGCAGAGAGGCGAACGAGGACACCGTCCGCATCCTCTCCGAATACCCCGATGTTCGCGGAGTCATGCACTGCTATGTAATGGGAGAGAAACAGCTCGGCCCTTATCTAGACATGGGCTTCTACATCTCTTTCTCTGGTGTCGTCACCTATCCAAAGAACGACGACAACCGCGCTGCCGCAGCTGCGGTGCCGGCAGATCGAATCCTCGTTGAGACGGATTGTCCATTCCTGGCTCCGCAGCCGATGCGCGGCAAGCGAAATGAACCCTCCTTCGTCACAGCGACGCTAGATGCCGTCGCCACCGTTCGCGGAGAAGAGCCCGCCTCCCTCGCCCTACAGACATCCCGAAACGCCGCGGCGCTCTTCGGCCTACCTCCGGTCTAACGAGTGTCTACGAAGAGAGGCCTCGACGGAAAAACCGACGAGGCCTCTACGGAAGGGAACTTGCTCAGTTACTGGACTGCGACCCAAGTGCCGCCATCATTTCCGGCGACGCCGACAGCGACCGGAGAGGCCATGTCTGACGTAGTCGTATAGGCCGCGTCATAACCGGGTCCTGAGATCACGCCGTTGTAGGCGGTCACGCCTCGGTTGCTGGTCTGCATCAAATCACCCTCTTGGTTGATAAAGAAGCAGCGGTTTCCGGTGTTGCCCTTGTCCAAAGGCCACGCATAAGCGCACCAAAGAATCTCACAGTTATTGGGGTCCGGGAAGGGCGCCACAGTCTTGCCTCCACCAGCGTCTTCACTGACGCCAGCCGGAGCGCTGCCTGCACCAGGCAGGAACACTTGGAAGCAGAAGCCAGAGCGGACGACGACGCCGTTTGCGTCGACGCTGCCAAAGGCTGAAGAGAGCACAGAGGGAGAGAGTTCATCTGTCCCAACAGCGCCGGCAGTGGGCGCTCCACCAGTTGATACTCGCAGCGGCGATTGACCAGCCAGCTCAGCGAAGTATCCGTATTCACCACCCCCGTCAGCGTCTGTGTCGATCGCTGAGGAAGACTGAATTTGCGCCTGTGCTGATGACAGAGAGCGAAGAGTCGCCACTGCAGCAGCCTCGTTCGCCGAGAGCCTAGCGCTCATCAGCTTCGGAATAGCGATGGATGCGATAATGGCGATAATTGCCACGACGATCATCAATTCGATCAGGGTAAACCCTGCTTTGTTTAGTTTGCTCATTTTTTGTGTTGGGGTCCCTTCCCCGATTAAGTCTGAGAGTTCTCCACAGCGATTCGCTGAAGAGATCAACTGCTAATTTCGAGGCCACGAGTGGCCGGTGACGCGAGCGCTCCGATGTGGGCGAGCACGCCTGTCTGCTGAGTCATCTCCCTCCCCCCCCTATTCAGTCCATTGCCTGATGGACCAAATGAAGAGATGCCCCTGCCCCCCTTTGTTCGGATGAAGGACGTTCCAGCCTTGAGGCCTTCGCTTTATTTTTCAGCTACGACGGCGGTCATTTCGAGCCGTCGAGCTGGCCGACGATGTCCAGGATCGGCAAGAAGACGGCCAAAACAACGCCCCCGACGAGGACCCCCATCACCGCGATCAGGATGGGCTCTATTAAGCTCGTGAGGGATCCGACTGTGGCTCTAACCCTGCCCTCGTAGAACTCACCGATCTTCTCCAGTAAAGCTTCAAGCGAACCTGTTCTTTCTCCGATCCCAATCATCCGCACAACCATGGGTGGAAATACAGCGCACTCCCCCATCGGCTCGCTCAACGGACGCCCTGCCCGCACAGACTCTGAGCAGTCCCTCACAGACCTGGCAACCGTGCGATTGCCTGCGGTGTCTGCGACTATTTCAAGGGTCG
>JAPKBY010000380.1 GCA_028823185.1 Planctomycetota bacterium | reverse complement strand
TGTTCGCTGTTGAGCTGCCTTGCATGAAGCCTTGGCCATCAGCGACAGCGAGCACAGTCCCACTCGTCACGGGTTGATCTCCTTCTAGGACTCGTCCAAAGACGAGGACGGGAGCCACAGGGGGCGCGCCGAGCACCACCTCGACCGTCTCTCCATCAACGACATCGACCGACACGGTCTCAATGAGTGACATCATCGAAGTCCAGTTGCCTCCGCCGCCGCCTCCAGACTCTTGCATGACCTCTTCGATCTCTTCCATCGTCGGCTGTGTAGAGACTTGGTAGGTGCCCTCAGCGAGGCGCTCGACGATGAAGCGTCCGCTCGCATCGGTTGTAGCTTCGCCGCCGCTGCCACCTCCCATTCCCATGAAGCCTCCTTGCCCGGCCGAGATGGTTCGGCCTGCTGCGGCGGAGCCGTCTTCGCCGTAGACAACTCCGATGATCGTGCCTCCCTGTATCAGCTGAAGAGTGATTCCCTCGACGATCTGTCCCTCTTCGATTCGGACGAGCTCTTCAGGATTCGGTCCCCAGTCATCTGAGTCAGCGACGAGCTTGTAGCTCCCTGGTTTGAGCCCCTCGACCGTGAAGCTGCCGTCTTCGCCAGAGTTTGCCTTGTACGAGTCGCCTCTAGAGCCACCTCCCCAGTTGGGCCGCCCAGAAGACTCTCCTGTGCTCGCAGTGATCTCAGAGCCTGAGACTGGAGAACCTAGTGGGTCGAGCAAGATGCCGCTGATGATTCCGCCTCTGCTGATGCTGACGATGAGCTCACCGGAGGGGTAGACATAGCGCTGGCTGGCGTCCGTGTGGACAAAGCTCCCAGAGTTGAAGTTGACCTCATATTCCGCTGGGTAGATCCCCGTGATTTGAAAGCTCCCGTCTCGGCTGATCCGAGCAGATTGATAGAGCGCGCCGTGCTTGCTCTTCACAGCGGCGTCACGCTCCGAGACGGTCACGAGGGCGAGCTCGACCAAGATGTGGACATCTTGGGGCAGCTCCGCTCCGCTGGACATCACGAGCTTTCCATTGACCACGGCGGGCTCTTCGAGCTTGATCACGACGCCGCTCGTGCCTGCTTCGATCCCTGCCGCGAGGCCGCGCCATCGCCCCGAAAGCTCGGAGTCGTCTTTAGGGTCGTGGTTCGCGCGCACGCGATAGTTGTTCTGCTTTAAGCCAGTGAGGAGGAAGCCGCCCTTCTCATCAGTCTCGACCCAGAGCTGATTTCCACCTCTGTTCCAACGGTTGCCGCTCTCTTCCCCGGTCTCGAGCCCAACGCTCGCACCTTGGGTCGGGGTCCCATCAGGCCAGAGCACCACGCCCTTGATGGAGAGGCCATCGCTCATCACGATCTCGAGGCCGGTTCGCATTTCTGCTTCGTTGAGTTCGAGAGTCAGGGGCTCAGGCGGGAGGTGTCCATCGAGCGTCGCTGAGAGCCTGATCTCTCCGGTCTGTACACCACGGAGCTCAAAGTTTCCCTCCGCATCGCTCTCGACTTTTTGGACCTCGCCGCCACCCATCCAAAAGCGGGTGTCGTTGGTAGGCCGAGCGCTGAGGGAGGCGCCCTCTAGGGGCTCGCCGCCCTCTGTCTTGACGACTCCGGAGATGCGCCCGCCCATGTCGAGCCTGAGCTCGAGCTGAGCCTCTTCCCCGGGCTTCAGTTTGAGCGCGTTAGTGCGCGTGTTGAGGTAGTCAGGAGTGGCGAGCTCTCCTGTCCAAAAGAACTTTGTGGGGAGCGCGCGCGCCTCATAGCGGGTGTCTCCGACGAACTCCATCTCTACGGTCTTCTCCCGTTGGAACCGGCTCATCATTCCACTGGAATCCGATCCCCCAAGCTTGATGCTGACGCGTGGAAGAGACTCGACCAGCTCTTGTGCGCTGGCTGCTGGCGGGGGAGTGATGTCAATCGTCAGGCAGGCGCCGACGATCGGCTCGATGCGATATGTGCGATCGCTCTCGATCTCCTGTGCTGAGAGCATGGGGTCTTCTAGGTAGAGGTAGCGGCCTTCTACGACAAAATAGAAGAGATCGGAGCTCTCGCTGATCTCGAAGCTGAAGCTCCCGTCTGGATTCAGCTCTGCGATGGAATAGGGCCTGCCCTGGTAGGGGCCGTCATTTCGAAGCTTCAGGGCTAGCGCTCTCTGCTTGGCGAGCTCGGGGTCTCGCTCCTGAAGACCGACGAGCTCCTCGACATAGGCCTCTTCGAGCGTGCCCTCAAGGCTGACAGCTACGACGCGGAGGGAGGGATCTCTCGGGCTCCCGACTGGGGTGACTAGCTGGCCCTTCAGCGTTCGCCCGCTCTCTTGGATCTCTCCGGCAGGGCTCATTCCACCGATGCTGGGAGCAGCCTCCCGCTCGGACCCTGCCTCAGGCACGAGCGTGTCTTCAAGGGGCTTTTTGGTGACAGGCTTCTCTTCGGTTTGACTCGGAGTGACACCGATCGCTACGGCCTCCTCAATCTCAGCCTTGTCGCTCGGCTGAGTCAGGAAGAGGGCGACGGTGGTGAGCGCTGCGAGGAGCAGAAGGAGGGGGAGTGTGCGTTTCATTTTTTGTAGTTGCGCGCTAAGCGAGCGAACTTATGCGGACAGTTAAAGGGGCTTGGGCTCAACGAAAACGGATCTTAACCGTGCGCTCTGATTGACCGCGCAAGTTGACCGGCTTGTCCTCGCTCTTGCCGTCGCTAGAGAGGGCGTAGA
>JAPKBY010000379.1 GCA_028823185.1 Planctomycetota bacterium | reverse complement strand
ACAGGGAAGCTTCATTGCCCATGCGCCTGTGCAGCCAGATTCTCCCGGTCCTAACACTCCTCCTCACCGCCTGCGGCTCAACTGGGTCAGAAGACTCAGGGGCTAATGCCCCCATCGCTTGGGATGAAAACTCCTCGAAGGTCGCTCAGACTGAAGAGGTCGTCGCAGATGAACCTGTCGTCGTAGATGAACCTGTCGTCGTAGATGAACCTGTCGTCGTAGATGAACCTGTCGTCGCAGATGAATCTGTCGCCGCAGATGAGCTCGTCGCAGTAGATGAGCCCGTCGCAGCAGATGAGCCCGTCGCAGCAGAGGAGCCCGTCGCGGTAGTAGAGCCCCCTGCAGCAGAGGAGCCCGTCGCAGTAGTAGAGCCCCCTGCAGCAGAGGAGCCTGTCGGCATCGAAGAGTCTGACATTGAGCGCGTTCAACGTAGAGCAACGCAACGGGATGTCCTCGCTTCGCAGTTCATCGCACAAGGAGACGCACAAGTAGACAGCGCTGAGTTTGCCAATGCGCTCGTCTCATTCGCCTCTGCGCTCGAGGTTGACCCGGGAAATCAGTCTGCCAGAGAGCGCATGCTCAAGGTCGAAGCCCTCATGGGACTCACCTATGCCGTGGCAGCAGACGTCCTGCAGGACGAGGTCGAGCGTGAAGTCGTTCGACGCGCCCAGGCCCGAATCTCTGCAGATCGCGCAAACACCCTCGGTAACAACGCGCTCCGCGCCGGTGACTATGAGGCTGCCATCGCTCAATATCGAGAGGCGGAACTCATCCTCCGATATCACCCCTTAATCGCTCAGGACTCCCTAGACGAAGCCATCATCACTGGGAAGTTGAGGAACACAATCAACCTCGCAAATGAGGCAGAGCTCAAAGTTCAAATGGAGGCTAAGATCGAAGCCCAGAGCGCCAGCGATGCAGAAGGCATCGCAGAGCGCAAACGCCAGGCGAACAAAGAGAAGAGTCTCTTCGAAGGAGCAGAGAACGCGTTTGATAATGCGCAATACAAGGTCGCTGAAGCGCTCTGCACTCAGGTCCTCCTTGATGCTCCTGGAAACCAACAGGCGCTGGACCTCCGAGATATCGCACGAGAGGCGCGTCACGACAGCACAGAGACACGAAACCGTCGCGACTACCGCGAGCAGTGGCAGCGCACATTCGAAGAGCTAGACACGATGGGCGTCCCCCAGACGGAGGCTGTCGTCTTTGACGACCTCCGCCGCTGGAAAGAAGTCGTCAAGCGCGAACCGCTCGAGAAGGTCTCCACCATCGATGGGGATGAAGGCACGAACAACGCTGCTGTGATGAACAGCCTCAAGAGCACACGGTTCACTCCTACCTTCCAAGGGATTGATGGAGACGGAGCAGAGTTGAAGCAGGTCGCAGCACAACTTCAAGATGTCACGGGTGTCAACTTCGTGATCTCCATGGCAGTCATGGAGGACCTCGAAGATGAAGAGAGGATGGTCCGCCTCGACCTGCCGGAGCGCAGCGTGAAGCTGATCCTCGACATCATCACTGAGACACGTGAGAACCTCCGCTGGAAGATCCAAAGCGGCGTCGTCAAATTTGTCACTCGTGAAGAGATGCTAGGTGGACAAGTCCTCCGGATGTACGAAGTTCGAGACCTGATTCGTCCTATCCCGGAGTTCCCGGGACGTGACATCAACGTCTCCGTCTCTGGCGGCCTCTTCCTCCCGGAAGAAGACCTCGAAGAGCGTGAGGCTAACGTCGTGACGAGCGATCTCTTAGAGACGTTGATCACCATGAACATCAACCCTGATTCATGGGAAGAAGATCCGGCAAACTCAATCCGTACAACGGAGATGGGCGTCTTGATCGTCAATCAAACTCCCGAAGTACAAGAGAAGATCGGAGATCTCCTCGCTGACCTCCGAGAGGCCACAGGCATCCTCGTCGACGTAGAGGCTCGATTCCTACAAGTCGCAGACAACTTCCTTGAGGACATCGGCATTGACTTCCGAGGCCTAGGACAGCCTGGCCCTGGTCAAGACGGACTCTTTGATGACTTCGGAAACGCAACCACCCAAGGAGAGCTCGGACAAGAGATCGGTCAAGGCTCAGAATATGGAGCCTTCATAAATGACGGGTCCAATTTCGGTGACATTCGCATGCGCGTCGAGAACCTCTACGAGGACGCCCTCTACGACTCACTCTTTGACCAGGAAGCCCTCCGCCCCACCGGCGGCTTCAGCTTCCAGTGGACATATCTCAACGATCTTCAGATGCAGCTCGTCTTGCGAGCCGTTGAGAAGTCTGAGCGCACTGAGATCGTCTCCTCGCCCAGGGTCCTCATCTCAAACACAGGGCGCGCGAACCTGACCTTCCTCAACCAAGTCGCCTATGTGAAAGACTTCGACGTTGAGATCGCTCAAGCAGCATCCATCGCTGACCCGATCGTCGACATCGTCGAGGAGGGAGTCATCCTTGACGTCCGCCCGGTCGTCTCCGCTGACAGGCGCTTCGTCACCCTTGAGCTGCGACCTACCATCGCAGAGTTGACCCGCCCGATCGCAGAGGCTGTCACCACGCTCGGCTCGCAGAACTCGGTCACCATCCAGCTCCCCGAGCTCGACCTGCGCAAGGTGCGCACCTCGATCCCGATGCCTGATGGCGCCACCGTGCTCCTCGGAGGGCTCAAGAACTCAGAGAAGAAGACCGTCAAGAGTGGCGTCCCCTTCCT
>JAPKBY010000378.1 GCA_028823185.1 Planctomycetota bacterium | reverse complement strand
TCTACGCTCAGCTTGAGCGCGCCGCAGCGCGTCATCCATACCTTCGCTCACTCCGAGATGAGGGGCTGAATGTCGAGCTTGGCGAAGAGCGCGGCGTCCGATCCAGGCGTCGGGTTCGGCGTCGTCAGGAGGCTCTCGCCGACGAAGATTGAGTTAGCGCCAGCGAGGAAGCACATGGCTTGGCCTTCCTCTGTCATCTCGGTGCGCCCAGCAGAGAGTCGCACATAGGCGTGGGGCATGAGGATGCGTGCGGCAGCGATGACTCGCACGAGCTCGGTCCAGTCGACCTTCTCATTGCTCTCCATCGGTGTCCCTTCGACGGGGACGAGCTCATTGATCGGGACGCTCTCAGGTTGCGGCTCGAGGTTGGCGAGCTCGGCTAAGAGCTCGGCGCGAGCGTAGCGCCCTTCTCCGAGTCCGAGGATTCCTCCACAGCAAACAGAGAGCCCAGCCTCTCGGACGTTCTCAAGTGTCTGGAGGCGCTCGTCATAATTGCGCGTGCTCGTGACCTCTCCGTAGTGGCTGCGCCCGGTGTCGAGGTTGTGGTTGTAGTAGTCGAGGCCAGCGCCCTTCAGCTTGGCCGCTTGCCCGTTGTTGAGCATCCCCAGAGTGACGCAGGTCTCGAGCCCGAGGTCTTTCACTCCGCGGACCATCTCGCAGACGCGGTCGAACTCCGGTCCATCTTTGACGTCGCGCCAAGCCGCGCCCATGCAGAAGCGGTCGGCGCCGCCCTCCTTCGCTTGGCGAGCTTCTCTTAGGACATGGTCGACCTGAAGCAGCTCCTCCTTCACGAGGCCGGTCTTGTTGAAGGCGCTCTGTGAGCAGTAGCCGCAGTCCTCTGGACAGCCGCCAGTCTTGACGTTCAAGAGCTGTGCGCACTGGACGCGGTTGGGCGCGTGGTGCTCTCGGTGCACGCCTGCGGCCTCGAAGACGAGGTCAAGCAGGGGGCGCGCGAGGAGCTCCTCAACATGAGAGGTAGAGATGCCGAGTGCAGCTTGGGTCGGGGCCATGTGGGTGATTCTAGCGAGCAGATCCGGAATTGGCCCCGGGTTCCTGGGCTGCCTGTGAGGAGAAGCCAAAGATCTGGCCTCAAGGGCAGAGCTTTTGCTGCTGGCGTGGCCAAAGGGGCCTCTCGCGGATACCCTCATCCCTGTGCCTGAAAAGAAACCGACAACCTATTGGGACTACATCAAGCTGGAGCAGCTCACCGCTCTCCAGGGTGGACTGGCCGACTCTGACGAGGAGATCTCGAACGACGAGGTGCTCTTCATCACTGTCCATCAGATCTTCGAGCTGTGGTTCAAGCTGATCCTGAAAGAGCTCCGAGCAACGAGGGATCTCTTTCGCTCGCCTCGTGTCGCAGAGCAAGAGCTCTCCGGCGCAGTGCGCAAGCTGAAGCGAGTCACGACGATCTTGCGCCGCTGCGTGAGTCACTTCGAGGTCATCGAGACCTTGACGACTCGTGACTACCTCTCTTTCAGAGACAAGCTCTTCCCGGCCAGCGGCTTCCAAAGCAGGCAGCTCAGGCAGATCGAGATCGTCTTGGGATTGCGCGATGAAGAGCGCATCCCTTTTGGTTCTGAGGGCGGCTATGTCGCGGCCTTGAAGGAACCTGATGGGACGGCCTCTGTTTCGATGCGGAAGGTTCAAGAGACAGTGGCTGAGGGCGAGAGCCTTAGCGAGGCGATCGATGAGTGGCTCTTTAGAACACCCATCGATGGCATCGGCCCCGAAGACCCTGGCGCTGCGATCGCCCTTGACCGTTTCTTGACTCGCTTCCTTGAGAACTATGCTGCCGAGAGTGACATCGCGAGAAACATCGCGCTCTCTCACGCTCGAAATCAAGATGAGGTGCGACGCATCGATGAGATCTACTCAGACGAGCGCGCCTCCGTGGGGGCCTTCTTCAATCCAGCCGAGAAGAAAGGCGGGGAGCGCCGTCGCAGAATTCGAGCCGCCGCTCTCTTCGTCGAGACCTATCGAGAGCTCCCGCTCCTCGCGTGGCCGCGGGAGGTCTTGGACTCGCTCGTGGAGATGGAGCAGCAGCTCACAGTCTTCCGCCAACGGCACGCTCGCATGGTTGAGCGCGCTATTGGGCGCCGAGCGGGCACCGGCGGGACCGCTGGTGTAGCCTACCTCGACAAGACCGCGCTCAAATACCGGGTCTTCAAAGACCTCTGGGCTATTCGAACTCTTCAGATTCGCCGTGAAGCTGCGTCCGATTTAGACAATCCGGACTACTACAGCTTTCTCCAACCCGAGTAGCGCAGATCGCGCTGCTCCTTCATTTCCAACAGTTAATTCTCATGCAAGTCATCAAAGACGCCGTCGCCAGCATTCACTACACACTCAAGAACGACGAGGGCACGGTCCTCGACACATCCGAAGGCCGCGAGCCGCTCCCCTACCTGCACGGTGCAGGTAACATCGTCCCCGGCCTCGAGGCTGCCCTCGAGGGAAAGACGGTTGGTGAAGAGCTTCAGGTCCGCATTGAGGCGGCCGAGGCTTATGGCGAGAAGAAGGAAGAGATGGTTCAGACCATTCCTCGCGAGCACATGCCGGAGGGCGTCGACCTCCAGATCGGCATGCAGCTCCAAGCGCAGACACCTGAGGGAGACGCTCAGGTCGTGACGATCATCGCCTTGACCAACACGGACGTCACCCTTGACGGCAACCACCCGCTCGCCGGCGTCGCGCTCAACTT
>JAPKBY010000377.1 GCA_028823185.1 Planctomycetota bacterium | reverse complement strand
GTGCTGTTCGCTGCTCAAGCTCCAGCCCTCTCTATGCCCGAGTCTGGGACCCAAACCCCACCTTTTGTCCAGGATGGGGGGTCCAAGGATGACTATGACGCCAAACGGTCAGAGGCCGGCAAGGACCCCGTCATGCTGTGGGAGTTGAGCCTGTGGTGCACAGCCTTTGGATTGGACAAAGAGGCCAAGTCGTGTGCTCGAGCCGTTGTGAAATACGAAGAAGGACACACAGAGGCGCGCGCACACTTAGGGCATATCTTCTACGAGGGCGAATGGTTCACTAGCGAGAGCAGGCTTGAGAAGCACAAAAAGAAGGAAGAAGAGCGCGTCGCCAAAGCGAAGGGCCTGGTCAAGCATGGTGAGGGCTGGGTGACCCCTGAAGACTTGCCCTTCTTAAAGAAGGGTTTGGTAAAGGACGAGACGGGGAAGTGGGTAGACAAAGAGACCAGGGAGAAGATCTTGGCAGGCTGGATCAAGCAGGACGCCGATTGGGTTCACCCTGACGAGGCGGACAAGATTGAGGCGGGACTCTGGAAGTGCGGCGAAGAGTGGCTCGACACCAAAAAAGCCGACGCCTATCACGCTAAGTTTTCCAACTGGTGGATCATCCCGGATGAGGTCTTTCTTCTACACACGACCATCTCGCGGGAGCTCGCAGAGCAGGCCCTCCCTCATATGCACCTCGCTCTTCGAGAGGTCAAGCGCGCCCTCGGCGTCGCTCCGACAACGCCAGTGAACGTCGCCTTGCTCAAAGACAGCAAGCAATATGGATCCTTCGCGGGGGGTAACGAGGTCAAGGGGAGAGCCCCGATGGAGGCGAGCGGAAAGTCGTCGTGTCACTACGCCTTCATGGCAGAGACGTGGATTGATCCAACGCTAGGCGTCCACATGGGAGCAGGCGTTGGGTACTGCGAAGAGTTGACCGACAGCAGCTTCGGACCCTTCTCCGTGAGACACGCAGCCGCGATCGGAATTCTTGAACAGCTTGATCCCAGCCCGAAGTTTCTAGAGAAGCTGATGAAGGACCCGAGCAAGTTCAACTTGACCGACTTCTACAAGGAGAAGCGTTTACCCGACTGGGTTAGGGACGGAGTGTGCAGCTACGCGGAGCGATGGCTTGTGGACAGCACGGTGAAGAGAGGCGGAAACGCTAATTGGATTCGCGAGTGGTCAGCACAAAACATCGTGGCCAAAGGCGGGATGCGTCCGATCAAGAAGCTCTTCACAGAGAAGGTAGACGTAAATAACCCCGACAGCGCGAAGCTCTTAAACGAGCGAGGCATGCTCATTGCATTTTTGATTGACGGAGACGTCGATGAATTGAAAGGCAAGCACTTCGAGCTAAAGCAGAAATTTAAGAAGGGTGAGCCCGTAGACCAAACGATCAAAGACATCGAGAAGCTGATCATCAAACACGAGCAAGAGCTCAGAAAATTCGCCGGGCTATAGTCACTTCGCCGCCCAAAAAAACACTCGTCGCCCTTAAGCCATAGGATTTATCGTGCTCGTTCCCATCCTCGCCCTCTTGCTCGCTGGGGGTGATCACGCCCTCTTTCATCCGACAGAGGCAGACCTATACGTTTGCTCTCCCGACGTTCAAAGCTCGTTGACCGCGGTGAGCGGCGTTGGCTTGAACGCCCTCCTAAAAGACCCTGCGATCGTTGAGGCCTTCGGAGGGAACGTTGATTTAGCCAGCGGACTCGAAGGAATCACCGGCGCCTTCGGTATCGACAGCGAGACGAACGAGGGCCTCATGGCGGCGGTCAAGGCGTTCTCGTTCAGCGTCGCCGGCTTAGACGAGCTTGAGTCCGCGCCGGTGCTAACAGGCGTCGACCCAAGCGAGGCCTTCGACCCCGGTCAACTGCTCTCTGTCTTAGCGGAACACGAGATCACCTTTGTTCTAGAGCTCAAGACAGAAGAAGCTCGCGCAGTGGCCAGGGGCACCATCAATCAATTGCTGATAGACATGCCTAGCAGAGACAGCTCTGCCGAGTCACCCGCTGGAGAAATAAAGGTAACTAGCTATGAGCTGGTGCCCGGAGCTAGCGGACGCGGAGCATGGCTGGCTGAGTGGGGGAACTATCTCGCAGTGGGAATCGGCGCCGAGGGCGCAACCGGGTTCCTTGCACGTGTCAACGGAGGAGAGAGTCTCGCGTTAACGGAGCGATGGCAGCAAGGCGAGGCTGCCATGAGAGAGGAGGGTGGGGTCGAGTATTTGACGTACCACCACAACCTCATCGGGGACCCTTGGTACGCCTTGTCCCTGAAAGAGTCAGAGCTACCAGTCCCGGGCGTGATCCTTTCGGCCCTAGAGCTCTTCTTCAGCGGAATCCTTCCGATGGGCGCTTCGGAGAAGCACGGGGCGTGCCGAATCCTTGGCAAGGAATACCTCTTTGAGGTGATGGACTTCGCAGGGCGAGCAACAGATCAAAGTAGGCGGCTTCCGGACGACTTTCTTGGTCTTGTGAACCCTGAAGCGGTCGGAGTGTGGGCGACCACCTTTGACGCGCAAGAGCTCACGAAGGCGGGCTTGAAAATAGTCGCTGATCAAATTGGGTTGCCCAGCACCGTCATACAAGACGAGTTCAAGTACAGCGTCGGCGTCGAAATTGAAGACCTGATGGCCCCCTTCAGCGACAGCGCTGCCTTCTATATGTTGCCGATCAACGGCGCGACGATTCCCCGCATTCACGCTGTGGTGAAGTTGAA
>JAPKBY010000376.1 GCA_028823185.1 Planctomycetota bacterium | reverse complement strand
GGGTCGAGGTTCCCTGTGGGCTCGTCTGCGAGGACGAGGCTGGGGCGGTTGAAGAGGGCGCGGCAGACAGCGACGCGTTGACGCTCTCCAGCTGAGAGCGCGGCGGGTATATGCGTCGCGCGATCGCTGAGGCCGACGGAAGCGAGCAGCTCATCAGCGCGCGCCTCACGCTCAGCCTTTGAGAGTGAGGAGCGGACGATCAAGAGGTTCTCTCGCGCCGTGAGGTAAGGGACCAGGTGAAACATCTGGAAGACGAAGCCGACATCACGAGCGCGCACGAGGGCGCGCTCACTGTTGGAGAGCGCGTAGAGCTCGTCACCGTTGATCCGGATGTGACCACCAGTCGGACGCAGCATGCCACCGAGGGCGAGCAGCAAGGTCGTCTTGCCGCTGCCGCTCGCGCCGCGCAAGCAGCACAGCTCTCCGGCCTTCAGCTCGAGGTCAAGGCCTCTGAGGCATCGCACCTCAGCTTGCGCGTCGAGCCAGGTGTGTTCGAGCTGCTGAGCGTGGATCACGGTCCCTCCTCACGTAGAGAGTCCGCTGGGTCTTGCGAGACAGCGAAGAGAGTCGAAGGGAGCGCAGAGAAGGCGGCGAAGAGCGGGAGCGCGATGGCGGAGTAGGTGAGCAGCTGCCACTCGACCTCGATCTTGCCGGCGGTCTCAGGGAAGACAGCTGGGCCGTATGTGACGGCGAGCCAAGAGCCGAGGGCGAAGCCAGCGAGCGCGGCGTTGACTCCGATCCCTACAGCTTTGAAGAGGAAGAGGCTGGCGATCTTTGTTGAGCCGTGTCCGAGAGCGCGCAGGATGCCGATCTCTCCGCGGCGTTCGCGGACGTTGATGGTTGAGAGGAGGGCGACCACGGCGGCGCAGGCCCCGAGCACCCAAGGCAGGACCAGCGCGAAATACTCTTCGCTCAAGCGCCGCTGCTTCTCTCTGGTCTCGGCCATCGCGTCCATGCGAAGGACCTGTCCCTCGGGAACGATGCTCTTCAGCTCTTCGCGCAGCCTCGTGAGGTTGTCGACTCCGACGTCTGCGCAATAGCACTCGAGGGCTTGGATCTCATTGACGAGTCCAGGCATGTCGAAGAGCGCTTGCGCGTCAGAGAGGTGGACCCAAGCGCGGCTGTCGTCGATCGTGCCTGACTCCGAGAGCACGGCAGCGACGGTGAAGCGCTGGTCGCCGAGCTGGACCTCTTCTCCTGCAGAGGCGCCCATCGCGGCGGCGAAGCCGAAGTGGATGGTTCCGCGCTCGACCTCGAAGATCATCGAGCCCTTCTTCTTTGTCTCCGGGGCGACCTCTGAGGCGAGCCCGGTCAAGAGGACGGAGGCGCCACGAAAATCGACGCGTCCGACGAGGAGCGCGAGCAGGTGGTTGTAAGAGAGGTCATCCGCAGTGGTAAAGCGCTGGACGGCCTCCTCTGGCATCGATCCGTCTGCGAAGCCTTGCGCCCAATAGGAAGAGAGCGCGGCGTCTTCAGGGAGGATGCGGAGGTTGTAGCCGAGGTCCCGCATGAGCCGAGAGGTCTCACGCTGTGCTGCGGCACCTGAGGAGTGAAAGGCGACGGGGAGCGCTGCGGCGCAGAGCAGCGCGCCGAACAAGAGCAGGGTGTGCACCCAGCGGTGCTTAGCTTCGGCCAAGATCTGACTGAAGAGGTTCACTTCGAGGACCCCCGACGTGAGGAGTTGATGGCTAGAGAGGTGACGAACCCCACCGACACGGCGCAGGCGATGACGATGCCGAGCCACCAATAATCCGGCTGGCCCGAGTCCGGCGTCTCTGATGACGCAGGCTCTGCGTCTGTCGCCGTGGGTGAGGAGTCGGGGAGGTCCGGCGTGGGGATGATGATCTCTTCGTAGGCCATGAGCGCCTCTTCGAGGCTGACGCCTGAGTCGCGCTGCTTGTTCAGCGGACCGCGCGCGAGGATGCCTGAGATCTCGGTGCGGACGAAGGGGTTCTCTGCATCAAAGGAGAGGTCTTGAACGACGCGAGCCTTGGTCTTTGCGTCCCAACGCAGGGGAACTCTTGGGCCCTGCATCCAGGAGCGGTCGAGGTCACACTCACATGATTGTCCGATCGAGTTGAGGATCCCGAAGGTCGCGGCAGGCGAGATCTCTTCGTCGACGAGCACCGGGCCGACCCTGCGGCCGCGACCCATCATGACAGCGAGCGCAGGCTCTGTGCCGATCTCGTCTGCACCTAGCGCGAAGAGCAAGGTGCGCTCTTCATCTCGGCGTGTGTAGCTGAGCGTGGTGAGCTTGGGCCTCGCACCGACAGCCTTTGGCATCTGGTCATAGATCTTGCCGAGCTCTTTGAAGGCCCCGTCGATGACCTCGTGAGCTCTGGCGTTCTTCTCTGCGCTCTCGCCTTCAATTAAGAGTACGAATGCGTAGTGAGAGAAGACCTCCTCGAGCATCGTCCTCCGGAGAGGAGAGTCGGTGAGCTTGTTGAGCTTAACGGTGTCGACCCCGGCGGCATTCCAGATGTCGACGTCTAGGGAGCGTCCGTCTGGGTGATACAGAGTCACCTTGGAGCTTTCAGAGCTGAGGTCTTCGAGCTCGTCCACTTCATAGCTCACGTTCGTGTCGAGGAGCGCCTCTGCCACGGCGCCGAGCGTGGCGGGCTGCGGTTCGGCGATCTTTAGGACGAGGCGATAGTTCTCATCCCCTAGGTCGACGAAGGCGACATCGCGGACGGTGTAGCGGCACACCATGGTGAG
>JAPKBY010000375.1 GCA_028823185.1 Planctomycetota bacterium | reverse complement strand
GAAAAGAGAAGAGCGGCAGCCCTGCGGGCCACCGCTCTTGTTTTTTTATTGTCTGCCGGAAATTCCGTCAGACTGGCTTCACGTTAACGTGAGGCTTGCAATGGTGCTGAACGGCTACCAGCCGCCGCCACCGCCGCCGCCACCGCCGCCGCCGCCGCCGCCGCCGCCGCCGCTACGCTCTTCGCGCTCGCGTGCTTCGTTGACGCGGAGTTCGCGACCGTCGATGCTTGTGCCGTTGAGCTCGTCGATGGCGGCCTTAGCCTCATCATCAGAGCCCATCTCGACGAAGGCGAACCCTCGTGAGCGGCCAGTTTCACGGTCCATGACAATGTGGCAGTCAGTGACGTTGCGGTCACCAGTTCCAAAAGCTGATCGAAGATCATCCTCGGTTGTGTTCCAAGAGATGTTTCCGACGTACAAGCGCGTTCCCATTCGAATCCTTAGCAGAGAGAGTAAAAGTTGCTCGACTGTCGCGACGGACCCAACAGGGATCCGCGGCAGCTCGAGCGGGTGTTCTCGTCAGGCTGAGATGAGTGGCGCACTTCAGCGCCGGGGTCAAATCAGGTAGTCCTGAGAGGTAGAAAAGCATAGCGATGTGGCATCGGGGTGCAACCAGAGAGCAAATAAGTCCCTCTAGGGCACTTTGAGGGCACTTTTGGGCCATTCATCTGAGAATGAGAATCACCCCAGCCGCCAACCCGGGTTGAGTGAACGCAGGCCGTTGACCTCTTTCTACTGCGTCTTCGGGCTTCGACTGGAAGATGGCTTAGCTGGGTATGCCCCAAGCGAAACTGTCTCTAGGGCATACTATTGCCTTCGCGGTTGATCGCCCCAAAAGGAACCATGTTGATGCCTCGTCTCTCTTATCTCTTATCTCTCCTCCTGCTCTCTAGTTCAGCTCAAGCTCTCCAGGTCGATGGAGTCAGTCGCGAGCAGATGTGGTACTCCCCGACAGAAGAGGACTGGGCGAAGCCTTGTCTGATTCAGTGGCAGCGGACGTGGGATGACGCGCTCGGCGTCGCGAAGGAGTCTGGTAAGCCGATCCTGATCTGCGTGAATATGGACGGGGAGATCGCGAGCGAGCACTACGCCGGAGTGCGCTATCGCCAGCCCGACATCGCAGCGCTCTATTCGCCCTATGTCTCCGTGATGGCCTCTGTCTATCGCCACACGCCTCGAGATCATGACGATGAGGGCAATCGGATCGCTTGCCCCCGTTTTGGAGGTGTCACTTGCGGGGAGCACATCGCTCTTGAGCCGCTGCTCTTCGACAAGTTCTTCGAGGGCGAGAGGGTCGCACCGCGCCACATCATGTATGAGCTCTCGGGCGGCGAACAATACGACGTCTACTATGCCTTTGATACGGAATCGGTCTTCGCGGCCGTCAAAGAGGGCATCACGAACCGAGCGCCGAGTGAACCTGCTATGAACCGTGGCGATCGCTCCC
The DNA here is from genome assembly GCA_028823185.1 of Planctomycetota bacterium. Classification (GTDB taxonomy): domain Bacteria; phylum Planctomycetota; class UBA1135; order UBA1135; genus JAKVCE01. Next base: position 1,297 of record JAPKBY010000375.1, on the reverse strand, counting down.
TCTTCGAGCGGGTGGCGAGCCGAGAGACCCTCGATCGCTTGGAGGTAGAGGCTGCTTATCGAAGCGGCGACAAGGTCGTTCGAAGGCGGCTCTTGGAGGCAGCAGGCCGCTATAAAGATGTGCCGCAGGTAGATCTGCTGCGCTTGGCGCTCTTTGGTTCTGATGTAGAGCTCAGGAAGATCGCATGGGATGTGCTGATCATGGCTCCCACCCCTGATTCGATCTCTCTGATCGGTGATGTCCTCGATCTTCCCTTGGAGGCCGCTGATCGTGAAGCGCTCATCGCAGTCTTAGTGCAGCTCTCAGAGAGCTCTCCCGAGGCACGAACGCTCGCCGCTGTCTATCAAGGCTTAGGTGGTGGCTCTGCGAAGATTGACGCGGGGCGTTGGGAGACCGCGCTCCAATATGCAGCGGCTCAGACCAAGCCGAGGGACGCCGCCTCTCGATTAGAGGAAGGGGAGGTCATGGCGAAGGCCGCTGACCCAGAGGCGCTGCTCGTCATGGCAGAGGGCTACCTCTCTCTAGCTGCGCATCCCACAGCGAATGAAGATTACTCCAAGCTGCTCTTTGCGGACGCACGCGTCGCCGTGGGTGAGGCAGAGGCCGCTGGTGCGAGCGGCTGGCGAACCGCCGCGGTGAAGGCGCTCTCTTCTTATTATTTGGGTGATCGTGAAGAGGCCTATGCGCTGGCAGAGGAGGCCGTTGGCGGTCTGCCGGAGGACGCAGAGGGTTGGAGCGCAGCTGCTGCGCTCGGGCTCTTCGCCGAGGTTCGCCAGCGTGACATCGCAAACGCCGCGAACAACAAACGCCCTTGGGACCCTGAGTGGCTGGGTGATTTGAACAAGGCCTATGACGTCCTCTCTAAGCACCCGCATGGGACAGACCTGCACGCCGCAAATCACTACGACTTTATCGCCGCTCTCAAAGCCTTCAGGGACGCGGAGTCCATTTTGCAGCGAGGTTTGGCGCGCTTCCCTGATTCACAAGCGCTCCATGCGAGGTTACGACAGCAGCTGCTCTTCCGAAGAGGCGTCACAGGGCTAAACGGCTTGGAGGCGACCTATGCTGAGATGCTCCGAGCTGAGGGCGCCACCCCTAACTTGCCATGGTTTGCAGGCTATGCCTCGCTCGTCGCGGCTGAGTTCATGCGCAGAAGAGGCAGCGACGATGAGGCTGTGCTCGCCTATGACAGAGCCATCGCTCACTTCGAAGACTCAGCCGTGAGCAATCCAAAGAACGGTCCCTCAGCTTCGCACTATGTCGCGCTCTGCTTGGGCGGCCAGGCTCGTGTCGCGCT
>JAPKBY010000374.1 GCA_028823185.1 Planctomycetota bacterium | reverse complement strand
GCTTTCCACGCTCCGACGACAAGGAGGGTGAGCAGGTAGGCCAGTAGAAGGCCTCCAAAGAGGGGCGATGTTTCTTGCGGCACATTGAGATACTAGCGATGGCGCGTCGAGGACCCCAGAGGCGTACCATCAGAAGCATGTCAGGCGATAAAGGTGAGGGAGAGAAGAAGAAGAGCTTTGGCAGCTTCGCAGAGCTCGCCGGGAAGGTGACGCCCAAGGATGAGGAGCGAGGTTGGACCCTCGAGACCGATGCAGACCAGGATGCGCCAGATCTAGAAGCATTGGCAGAGCGAGGCGGAGGCGTGAGGGAGAGGATCGCTGCGAGGCCAGATGCACTCGGAGTCATGGACACCGGGCCTCCTTGCTATCGCGATGCACGCTCTGATGAGATGGAGCTCCTGGCTTCCTTCCAGATCAGGACTGCGTTTCCAGCTGACGTGAGCTCGGAGGCTGCGGAGCTCTCCAACGATCCGGAGGAGTCCTCTTGGGGGCAGCGCGTGGACCTGCGCGGACAAGTCGTCTTCACGATTGATGGTGAAGATGCGAAGGACTTTGACGACGCAATCGGGGTTCGGCCCTTAGATGGCGGGGGGCTCGAGGTCGGAGTTCACATCGCAGATGTCGGGCATTATGTCTCGCCAGGGAGCTCCTTAGACGAAGAGGCCCTCGCGCGCGCCACGAGCGTTTATTTGCCAGATCAAGTCGTGCCGATGCTCCCTGAAGAGCTCTCGAATGGTCTCTGCTCGCTGGTCGAAGGGCGACCTCGGTTGGTCTTCAGCGTGCTGATGTCCTTTGATCAGAACGGTGCGCGGACCGGCGTCGTCATTCATAAGAGCGTCATTCAGAGCAATAAGCGCTGCACATATCGCGGGGTGCAAGAGCTCTTAGACGGCGACTCGACGGAGGCGGCCCAAGCTCTCATGCCGCTCAAGGCAGAGCTGCAGTTGCTCTCTGATTGGGCTCGCAAGCAGCAGTCTCTCCGGGAAGCCTCTGGCGCGATGAGGATCTCCAGCTCTGAGCGGAAGCTGGTCTTTGATGATGAGGGCGAGGTCTCTGCGGTGATCGATGCGCCGCGCTATTTCACGATGAGCCTGGTCGAGGAGACAGCCCTCGCAGCGAACCAAGCCGTCGGAGACCGCTTCGTCGAACTAGGTGTCCCCACGATCTATCGGGTTCACCCGGAGAAGGATCCGGAAGAGGTCGCAGAGATCCTCAAGATGCTGGACGAGCATGGGCTCAGGATTCCTAACAAGGACCGTCTGACCGCTAGGGATGTCTCACGACTGATCCGGGAAGCACGTAGGAAAAAGAACGCTGACGCTCTGATTGGGCGGATCATGGGACTCGTCGAGCGGGCTGTGTATGCCGTTCACGATGAGAAGGATCAGGCAGCTCATTTTGGATTGGCAAAGCGTAGATACCTCCATTTCACCTCTCCGATCAGGCGCTATCCGGACCTCATCGTTCATCGCTGGCTGCATCAGGTCGGGCAGGACGCGGAGGCGACCCGTGAAGAGTTGAAGACGGAGGCCCTGCTCGCGGACCTGAATGAGACGGCTGAGCATTGCTCGCTCAGGTCTGAGATGGCGGATATGGCCTCTCGATCCGTCGGAGACCTGAAGATTTGCCAGTTCATGGATCCGCACTGTGGAGAGATCTTGGAGGCCAAGGTCTTGAGAGTCTCGCCGGGTGGTATGGAGGTTCGCCTCTTGGAGGCCAATGTGAGCGGATTCTTACCCCGCTCTGCTCTGGGAGATCGCGTTCAGGTGAAGGGCTCGACTTTGAAGGTGCTCGCGGGCCGCAACACGCTCTCATTCTCAGAGGGGCAGAGTGTCCGGGTGCGCCTTCGAGAGGTCGATTTTATCAGACTTCAACTTCTGCTAGAGCTGCCCTGAGCATCCCCGCGCCCCGTTTTCTATGATGAAGAGGATGATGACTCACAAGCTGCAGCAGTTGGCTCTCTTGGCCGCCCTTCCTCTCTTTTTCGCAGGCTGTGGGGAGGACCCGCGCCCACGCATCCCTGGTGGAGGTGGCAGTGATTCTTCGTCTGTTCCGGAGAAGCCCGACCCCAAGGAGGACTCCCCCAGCTCTTCAGGTAAAGCACTCCAAGATGTGAAAGTGAGCGCTGGCCCTGAAGGAGCCGCTCCGGACGCAAAGGCCAAGGTCTTTGGTGTCGTCCTCTACAAAGGGGAAGCTCCTGAGCGGAGGCCGATTACGATTGGGGGTGGTGGGTGTCGTCCCACGGATGAGGAGGTCCTCTCTGAGACTCTGATCGTCGTTGATGGAAAGGTGGCGAACGCGTTCGTTTACATTGACAGGGGACTGGCCGACGGTGAATTTGAAGTGCCTGATGAGCCTGCGGTGCTCAACCAAGTGGGCTGCATGTATAGCCCGCACGTCGTCGCGGTTCGCGTTGGGCAAGAGCTTCACGTTATGAACTCTGATGACACGACTCATAATGTTCACTCTCCAACACGCAATGTGAATCAACCCAGCGGCTCAAAGGCTCAGGTTGTCACCTATGAGAGATCAACCATTGGTGACAGCTATGTGTGCGATATTCACCCTTGGATGAGCGCCTATGTGTGTGCCATTGATCACCCGTTTTTTGCCCTGACGGGCCCTGATGGCCGTTTTGAGCTCCCCGAGCTGGCTCCCGGCAAGTATCGCCTGACGGCTTGGCAGGAGAAGTGTGGGCGCGTTCGCGCCGAGTTCACCGTTCCCCCCGGCGGGACGGCTGAGGTG
>JAPKBY010000373.1 GCA_028823185.1 Planctomycetota bacterium | reverse complement strand
GCGGGGCCTTGCGCGCCGTCGGAGCCGTTCGATCCGTCAGCACCGTCGTCACCATCAGCGCCGAGATCTCCCGCAGGTCCGGTGGGTCCAGCGGGGCCTTGCGCGCCGTCGGAGCCGTTTGATCCGTCAGCACCGTCGTCACCATCAGCACCGTCGTCACCGTCAGCGCCAGGTGTACCGGCATCACCATCAGCACCCGGAGCGCCGGCGGGCCCAGTCGGGCCAGTCGGCCCAACGAGCTGCGCCGTGGTCTGCATCGTGCCGTCGGGGAACTCCAAACCCTCTGAACGGATACGGATCATCCCGGCTACGTCTAGACGTCCTGAGGGGTCGGTGACTCCGATGCCGACAAAGCCAGTCGCTGCGTCTACATAGAGCTCTTGGCTGATCGGGTAGAGCATGCCGATCTGAGGCACACTTGAAGCAGAGAGACAGGCTGCAGGGTTAGCGAAGTCGAGGATGCGAGAAGCGCACCCGCCGCTCACGATTGAGTTCGAGTGACCATTGCTCGTGCTGCCTGGGATGAGGGGTGTCCCTCCTGCTGCTCCGACTTGAGGGACGCTCAGGTCTTGCGTCCCAGGCAGAGCGCCGCTCGCGACCAGCTCTAGCTCTAAGAGGTGATCTGATTTCTTTGTGCCAGCGCCGTGATAGAGCAGGCCCCTGGTGCGGGTACGAAGCTCTAGGTCTTGGCGACCGTCCGCGTCGTAGTCGATCCAATTTGCGAGCAAGACCTCGTCTTCCAAATCCCCGAGTCCACAGATCTCTGTCACATCTGTGAGCGCTCGCCCGCGGTTGTTTTGAAAGAGCGTGACGCCGTGGCTGCGACCGATGATGAGCTCCGGGTAGCCGTCCTCATCAAGGTCTTTCCAGAGCCCAAAGTGCGCGTCTTCAATAGAGCTTAAGCCGAGCTCTTTGCTGCGATCTTCAAAGGCTCCATCTCCAGAGTTCTGAAAGAGCTTCGGGGCTCCGTCTACCGTGACGACCAAGTCTAAGAGCCCGTCTGCGTTGAAGTCTCCCCAAGCAAACTCGCTCTCTGAGGAAGACTGCGGAAAGAGTGCGAGGGAAAAGAGCAGGAGTTCAATGTTCATGTCGGGAGCACAACAGGTAGGGAATTAGGACGAGCTGTTTTTAAAAGGGTATTTAAAGGGTACGCGAAAACAAAAAAAGCGCAGAGGAAGGTGCCTAGAGCCTGAAATGAGGCGTTTTTTAAACGACGGCTACCCTTAAGGGGCTTGCCGGACGAGTCGCTACCTAGGTTCAATAGCTTGGCATGCATGACTCTGACTCAAAACAAGGCCGCTCTTTGGCGGAGGAGCGCTTCCATTCGTGGCTTGCGGAGAGGGAAGAGGGCAGCTCGAGCGGCCTAGAGGAGCTCTGCAGCGCTCACCCAGAGAACTCCAGTGTCTTTAAAGAGCTCTACCAAAAGTGGGAGGGGGCTCGGCGACTCTTAGATCTCGGAGTGGGAGCGCCAGAGACGCTCTCGGTAGATCTGGGGAAGCTGGTCGATGAGGTCGTAGAGGTTCGTAAAGAGGGAGGTGCACGAGGAAGCTCGGAGACCACGAATGAAGAGGTTCATAGAGAGCTGCGTGAGCGTCTCGATCCTGCCACGCGTCTTGAAGTGAAAGGTGAGGTGGCGCGCGGCGGAATGGGTGCTGTGCTGAGCGTCTTTGACAAGAACCTTCGTCGGGAGATGGCGATGAAGGTGATGCTCAAGCAGAGCGAGGCGCAATCAGAAGGCAGCACCCGAGCCATGTCACGCTTTCTCGATGAGGCCCAGATAACCGGACAGCTAGAGCACCCCGGGATAGTGCCTGTCCACGAGCTCGGGATCGATGCGGACGGTCGCGTCTACTTCACGATGAAGTTAGTTCAAGGTGAAGAATTGGCGACGGTCTACAAGCGCGCGTGGGCTGAGGAGGATGACTGGTCGGTGACCCGAGTCTTAGGCCTCTTTCTGAAAGTGTGCGAGGCCATGGCATACGCTCACTCGAGAGGGGTCATACACCGAGATCTCAAGCCGGCCAATGTGATGGTCGGATCTTTCGGTGAGGTCTATGTGATGGACTGGGGGCTCGCTCGAATTCGTGGAGAGGAGGACTCGGTCGAGAGCGACTTAGTCCCAGGTGAAGAGGGAGAGCTGGTTCAATCGGACCGCGAGGACCTCCGCGGACAATCCCCGGACTCTTCCTTCATGACAATGCATGGAGATGTCATGGGAACGCCTGCCTATATGCCTCCAGAGCAAGCGCGAGGCGCGATCGCGGAGATGGATGAGCGCTCCGATGTCTACGCCATCGGCGCGATGCTCTATGAACTCTTAGCTGGGAGGCGGCCATACTCCACGCTGACTGAGAACCCGAACCTCCTCGCTCTCTTGAACATGATTCGAGAGGGCTCTCCGCTCCCGATACATGAGTTTTTTCCAGAGGTTCCGCCGGAGCTGGAAGCTGTCTGTGAGAAGGCGATGAGCCATGACAGGGATGGGCGTTACCGAGACGTCGGCGAGCTCGCAGATGACCTTCGGAATTACCTGGAGGGTCAGGTCGTCGCAGCCTATGAGGCTGGCGCTTTAGCAGAGTTGAAGAAGTGGGTTCGCCGGAACCGAGGCCTCGCTAACTCCCTCGCCGCGGGCGTCTTGGTCTTATTCGCTGGAGTCTTTGTCAGCACTTTCTTTTGGCGCGAAGCTTCGAATCAAGCGCAGAGCGTTCTGCGATTAGGGGACTCACGAGACCTTCATTCGCTCTGG
>JAPKBY010000372.1 GCA_028823185.1 Planctomycetota bacterium | reverse complement strand
GCACATGTGACCGTGGCTGGTGTCGTAGAGCACGCCGAAGTTGTCATGCGGGATCCCGTCGAGGACCTGAACGATCTCAGAGGGCTTGTTGAAGGCGAAGCCGGGCTCAAACTCCCAGGTCACATAGAGCCCATGGTCTGCTGCGATCTCAGCGCAACGACTCCAGGTCTTTGTGACTCGCGCCAAAGCGGTCTCTTGATCCACCTCTCCGATGATAGTCGGCGGCTGAACTGCGTCCACGCGGATCCCCCTGATCCCCAAGTCATTGCAGAACTTGCAGTTCTTAGTGAACTCGTCGATGTACTTCGTCTGGTCGTCAGTGTTGATGAGCTGCTCGCCCCACAAGTTTGCGGCGAGCCCGCTGAATGAGAGCCCCCACTCTTTCATTTGGGCTACGACCTTTTCGCGACCCTCTGCGTCCGTGTCATCTGGATTCGGGTGCGGAGGAAAGCCTCCTAGCTCCACACCATCAAAACCGAGCTCGACGAGCTTTGTGCATACAGTCTCAAACCCGACGGGTTCGTTTTCATAGGGACCGATCGTGTAAGCCCAAGAGCCGATAGAGATCCGCTTCATGAGAGCCTCCTTATATGTTTCGTTGCGTTATAGAAGCGCCGGGGCCGTGCCCCGACGTTGTGTTAATACGTTGCGCGGCCGCCAGAGATGTCGAAGCAAGCGCCCGTGGTGAAGCTAGCCTCTTCGCTCGCCAGATAGTGAACCAAGGCAGCGACCTCTTCAGGTAGTCCTGTCCTCCCCACTGGAATCTTCGAGACCATGTAATCGATGGTCTCTTGATTGACCTGATCAAGCATCGGGGTGTGGATGACAGCGGGCGCGATGGAGGAGATCCGAATGCCAGTGTCCGCCACCTCTTTACCGAGCGACTTCGTCATGCCAATGACGCCCGCCTTTGAAGCCGAGTACGGCCCCAACTTCGGGTTGCCCTCTTTTCCGGCGATCGAGGCGATGTTCACGATGCGTCCATAATCTGCCGGTCGCATGACGCTGAGCGCGTGCTTATTGCAGAGCCACACCCCGGTGAGGTTGATGTCCAGGACCTCACGCCACTCCTCCGCGCTCGTCTCCCAAGCGAAAGCGTTTCGCCCGACGATCCCTGCTGAGCAAACGAGGATGTCATAGCCGCCGAGCTCAGCGACTACGCGCTGAGTCATCTCCTCCACCTGCGCTTCAACGGTCACATCGATTGAGACCGAGATGGCCTTGGCGCCCATCGCCTGAAGCGTCGCGACAGCCGCCGCGCACGCCTCCTCATCACGATCCACGATCGCGACAGAGGCGCCTGCGCGCGCGAAGCGCTCTGAGATCGCGAGGCCGATACCGCGCGCACCACCAGTGATGACGGCGACGCGAGAAGAGAGATCAAAGAAGGATTCTGAGGTAGTCATAAGCGTCTGGAGTTGGCGCACCATCCTAATCGATGAAGCCTTCGACGAGCAGCAGACCTCTCTTCGGGCTCTAACGAGCCCTCGGGTAAGGTCAGAGCCTATTGGCCTTCCAGAATATCAAAGCTCCGTGCACTATGAAGGGATGAGATTCCTCCAGTACTTGCCGATCATCGCCGCCTTAGCCGCTATCAGCCCTCAATCCTCCGCACAGGGCAGCAACTCGTGTGCGACACCACAAGCCATCGCAGGAGACGGGACCTTCGCCTTCGACAACACCAACGCGGACACGGACGGCCCGGGCTCAGCGCTCTGTTCAACCTCTGCTGGCGATCAAATTGGCTATGACGTCTGGTTTGACTGGACCGCCTCCGCGACAGGTCTCGTCACGGTCAGCACCTGCTCGCTCTCCGACATCGACACGATGATCGCCGCCTATCAAGGCGCAGGCTGCCCGACCGGTGACCCTCTTGACTGCAACGACGACTCATGCAATCTGCGCTCGACGATTCAATTCAGCGCCACCTCCGGCCAGGTCTACGCGCTCCGTATCGGCACTTTCCCCAACGCGTCTGGAGGCACCGGCTCCTTCCTCGTCACCACGAGCGGGACGACGACGAACGACGACTGCCAGAACGCAGAACCAATCACCGGAGACGGCACCTTCTCCTACGACAACTCCAGCGCCACGACCGACAGCTCGTCCTACGCCAACTGCCCTAGCGGACCCTCCATGTCGGATGATGTCTGGTTCGCTTGGACAGCCCAGTCCACCTCCTCCGTCGAGTTCTCGACCTGTGGACTCTCCAACTACGACACCATGCTCGGCGTGTACGATGGCGCCCCCTGCAACGGCGCCAGCTCCCTGGCCTGTGTCGACGACTCCTGCGACCTCCGGTCGAAGATCATCTTCGCTGCTGTCGCAGGCAACACTTACTGGCTCCGGGTGGGCAACTATCCCGGCTCGACGACAGGGGCTGGTTCGTTCTCCGTGACGAGCGGCATCGAAGACAACTGCTCGAACCCAACCATCGGACCAGACATCGTCGTCGGAGACCTGCAACAGACGGCCTACTTCGGGGAGTCGGGAGGGATGCTCGCTTACTCTGTCGGGACAGTCTCCTGCAACTGGGGTGACACCGGCGTCGATTGGGTCGCAGGCAACAACCAGCACCCGGTCATCGGACAGAACCTCTATCGCCTCAAGGACGGCAAGTTCGACCAGCTCGGGATGAGCTGGCTGAAGCACGGCTATCTCGCCCTCGCACAAGACTACTGCTGCGTATGCCAGAACCCCGGCTCCGGCGCGATCCTCGGGGTCGGCTGCTCGGACCCCTACGGGGCTCA
>JAPKBY010000015.1 GCA_028823185.1 Planctomycetota bacterium | reverse complement strand
GCGTCTTCTGACTTGAGCACGTCTCGGTTGGCCTTAAAGATCTCAAGGTTCTTGGTGCCCTTGCCGTAGTGCTTCACGGAGATCTTCCAGAGGTTGTCACCCTCCAATACGCGATATGTGACGCCGCTACCAATGGGCTGCGGGTCAATGTGGCGAGCCCTTCGGTCTCTCTTCACTGTCCGAACATCAAAGGAAGGAATGAGCACTGTGTCACCGACGGGTGCGCTCCCCCACGCGTCGTTCACATGCTGCAACATGGCGTAGAAGGAAGCGTCACCGTAGTAGGTCTTCGCCAGTGACTTGTAAGTGTCGCCCTCGGAACATGTGTGCCAGTATTGACCTGGCTCCGGGGTCTCCACCAAACCCTCCAATGTGATCAGGAGCGCGCCCTCTGGGAGTGCGAGCGCAGCATCGACTGTCTCCTCCTCTTTGAATCCCGCTTCAATAGCGCTCGGATCCTCGATCTGCCCAGAGAGCAGCACGCTCGAAGGATCGAAGGCGGCCGGGACGGGCACGACCTCAAGACCCTCGGGGGCTTGCATCTCGTCAACGACCGTCTCCACGTCCGAGATCAGCTCAGCCTCGAGCTCTTGCGGGCGAGTCTCAGCTCCACCACCGACCGCGGCATGAGGCACGCCCTCAAGCTCTCCAGTGTTCATGGAGACGACCAAGATGAGGGTCACAAGGAAAAGGACAGCGAGGACGACGATCTTCTCGAACTTACCCATGGGTGCTCTAGACGGGTGCGGGTGAGGGGACGGAGAGGTGAATTGAAGCTCTCTCTTTGGCTGCGCTGAGTCGCGGACTTACCAGAAGAGAGGAACTAGGCTTTCCTTATCTGAATACTGAGGCCCCGAGTCAAAGAAATCTGCGCCCTTTTAGCGCTGCTTGAGGGCTTTCTTTGTGAGCACCTCTCCGAGTAGAGCAAGATCAGATTCAGCAGAGGGCGTCAGATCGTTAGGCTCGTCCTCAAGCCTCGGGCCCATCCCCCACATGACCGCCAAGCAAATTGAACAATTCAGAGGAAGCAAGCGAGCCCTGTGGGCAGTCCTCGTCTGCGTCCTCGCGCTACAAATTCACTCCTGGAATACGCTCGAGGGATACCAGCTCGCAGACAGCGTCGAGTACATGGAGCGAGCACGAAATCTAGCCCTCGGCCAAGAGGTGCGTGTCGACGGCGCGGTCCGCTCCTTCGGCTTCTCGCTCTTGCTCACGCCCGTCTTCTGGATCGCCAGCCTCTTCGGCGCAGAGAGCTCGCCCGCGCTCGTGTGGATCGTGCGACTCCTGCAGATGGGACTCGGGCTAGGCCTCGTCATCGCTTCAGCTCGTCTCGCAGAGCGCGTAACGAATAGACCCATCGGGTGGGTAGCTGCGGCCCTCATCGGGGCAAACCCCATCTTCCTTCAATACGCAGTCTCCCCTGTCTCCGGCATTGCAGCGGGACTCTTTATCGCGCTCGCACTCAACCACTTCATCGAGAGGGGTGACCTGCGCTCTGGCTTCCGCGGGGGGCTCTGGCTCGGTGCGGCCCTGCTGATGGCCTATCAGAGCCTGCTCGTCAGCTTCGTGCTCTTCGGACTCCTACTCCTCCGTGATCGTTGGAAGCACCGCGGCCAGCTGCTCGGGGGCCTCGCTGGATTCAGCGTCGGAGTCCTCACGCAAGTCGGCATCGATCGCCTCACATGGGGAGAATGGGGCCTGAGCCTCATCAACTATCTCATAGACAACGCTGGGGCTGTGATCGTCCGAGTCCTCGTTGAGGTAGGTTGGATTGACCTCGCGGCGAGGGTTTATCACCGCATCGAGCTCTCTCAGCAATTTCAACGAGAGATCACTGACAACGCAGCGGCTGCGTCAGAGATCGGCATCACGGATCTACAAAGTCCGCTCTACTACCTTTACGAGCTCCCGCAGATGCTCGTTTGGCCGGTGATCGGCCTCTCCATCCTCGGGCTCTCGCGCTGTGTCTCCAAGCCCTCTTGGAAGCGCTCGCTCCCGGTGCTCTTGTTCGCTGTGAATGCGCTGATCATGAGCTTAAAAGGAGCCAAATCCTTCAGGCTCTGGCTGCCGCTCTTACCCCTGATCGCTGTGATCGCAGCGCTCGGCTGGGACGGGCTCGTCACGATCACGAGAGCTCAAAGCCGCAGGCTAAGTGAGGCGCTAGGAGTCCTCTTCTTGATCAGCGCAGGCGCGCTCGGAGTCAAGCTGCTCAGCGAGGCAAACACCCGCTCCTTCGGCAGCTATTGGGATGCGATGGAGCGCGTCAATCTGCTCGCGAGCGCTGAGCTCCGAAGCCTCGATCCAGGGCCGAAGCCCCCCGAAGAGGAGCCTGGCGCCGAGTACTGGGGCATGAGGACGGTCTGCTCGGCCTACCACTGGGCCGTCTTCCAGAGACAGGACGCCAACATCGCCCTATTGAAGCTCCCCTATCACTTCGGGGATTGGGAGCGGCTCGCTCAAGAGGAACGCGAGGTGCTGCTCTCCTCTGTCTCACACCATCACTGGCTCATTTTGCATGAGCCGCTACTAGAGATCGCTCCAGAATTAACAGCGAGGATCGACCGCGACTTTGAGCTGGAGACCGCCTACTGGAGCCCCGACTCACACCCCGACATGGGAGCCGTCCTCGTGCTCAAACGTAGGTACGGGCGCCCCAAGCGAGTCTTCAGCGCGATCTATGGTGAAGAGGTCCAGCCCCTGGGCTGGCGCGAAGAGAAGAACCTCCAAGACAAGCTAGAGGATCCGATCCATTTCTTGGCTTCGAGCTCCTCGAGTGAGGCTGAGAGGGAACAACTGACGCTGCTCGGTTGGGATATAGAGACACTCCCAGGATCCGAATTGAGCTGGCTCACATGTCATTGGTCCACGAAAACGGGCTTGAGCAGGGACTACACCATCGTGACTCGAATCACGACATGGGATGGAAAGCACGCCTGGCAAAAGAACTCAAGCGTCCTCCGCTTCGCTCACCCTCTCTCAGAGTGGCTGCCAGGGCAAATCCACTCAGAGAGCCACCTCGTCCATCTCGGGGAGAAGCCCTTCCAAGAGGATTTCAGCCCAATGGGAGGCCCTTGGCGGCGAGGAGATCTAATGCCCGCCAAGCTCTGGTTCCAAGTGGTCGAGCTGGAGCGTGATGAAGAAGGACTGCCAGTCCAGAGGGACGATGCACCTGTCGTCATCTCTCGCCTAGAGCCATGCAAGCCGGGGACCCTGGATGTATTTCAGCTCGAAGACGCCTTAGAGCTACAGGGAGGTCGGTTGCTGACGCCTGACGGCTGGTGGTTCAGCCCTGATCGCCTCATCCGCGCTGGTGGCTTCTTCGCCCGTATAAGGGATGAAGACCGTTGGCCAGATGACGGATCAGCTGATCCCGAGTGAGGGAGTCAAAAGGGCGCGCTTGAGAAAGCACCACGGCGCCCCTATCCTCTGGTCCCGGAACGAGGACGGGAGTCTGAGTTGGACTCTTCCGTTCCCAAAACCTCCTCTCGCCCATGTTTCGGAACCATCCTAGCCCCTCCATTCTGTCACCGCGTATGTCCACTCAGAGCAGGACAATCGCCTGGCTTGCGCTGACCTCCTTGGGCTTGCTCTCTGCCTGCGCAACTCCGAGTGGCGGCTCTGCGAGCGCGGACTCGTCTACGCCTGCTCGCGTCACTTTTAGGGACTACCAAGAGGGCACCAAATTCGAGCTCGTGAACGAAGCGCACACCGACCGCGTAGAGCTCTACTCCAAGATCAGCACCGACCCCTCAACGAAGGTCGCGAACAATGAGGTCATATCGGCGCTGCTCGACTACCTCAGCGACTCTGGTTTTGAGAGCCAAGCGCGCTCAGGGGCAGCGCCCCGCACAAGCAGCGCTTGGCAATACAGTGGTGAGATCGAAACAACAGCGGGCACCGTCTTTCTCGCCGTGAACAGCTCAACCCCCGCTGACCAAAGGAAGATGTTCCTAGACTGCTACATGAACCACGTGCAGCTCTGGAGCAACGTCTTCCAGCTTCAACGTGTAGATGCCGGTCCAGGCGAAGTCTTTAAGAAACCGGGGACCAAGCGCTGAGATGAGCGCACAAGCAGAGATCCCTTCTTCACAGCAACGCCCCAAGGCCTTGGCTGTGATCCCTGCGCGACTCGCCTCAACTCGCCTCCCTCGCAAGATGCTCCTCAGCGAAACAGGGTCCTGCCTGTTCGTACACACGGCGCGCAACGCCGAACGATCGGGCGCTTTTGAACGAGTCATCGTCGCGACGGACTGTGATGAGGTCCAAGCAGCCGCTGAGGAGGCGGGGCTCGCTGCGATCCCTACAAATCCTGCGTGCCCAAGCGGCACAGACCGAGTACACGAAGCCCTCACCGCTGCTGGCGGCGACTACGAGGTCGTGGTCGGAGTCCAAGGCGATGAGCCGGAGCTCACTCCCGAAGACCTCGAGCGACTCGTAGACAGCTTCAACGACGAGACGGTCTCGGTCGCGACCCTCGCGGCGCCTATCGAAGATGAGAGGGCTCTAAACGCCTCTAGCGTGGTCAAAGTCGTCCTCAATAGCTCCTCTGACGCGCTCTACTTCAGCCGCGCTGCGATCCCTGATCGCAGCCACGCGCGCGCTGACGCGACTCCAAACCTGGGCCTACGACACGTCGGTGTCTACGCTTGGCGCCCCGCCGCGCTCGCACGCTTCCGCGGGCTGAAGGCCACCGAAGCCGAGCGAGCTGAGAACCTTGAACAACTGCGCTGGCTCGAGAACGGAGGCCGCATGCGCGTCCTCGTGATCGACCGCGCCCCTCATGGGGTAGACACCCATGAAGACTACGAAGCCTTCGTAGAGCGTTGGCAGAGCGCCAATAAAGATGTGACCACACACACAACACAATCCCAACGAGCGAGCACCTGATGCCGAAACACATCTTTGTTACCGGAGGCGTCGTCTCCAGCCTAGGCAAGGGCCTGACCTCAGCCGCGATCGGCTTGATCCTCGAGCAGCGCGGCTACAAGGTCTCGCTCCAAAAGCTCGACCCTTACATCAACGTCGACCCGGGCACGATGAGCCCCTACCAGCACGGCGAAGTCTATGTCACTGATGACGGCGCCGAGACTGACCTCGACCTCGGTCACTATGAGCGCTTCACCCACGCGACCTTCTCTAAGTCGAGCAACTTCACCACCGGCAAGATCTACTCCTCAGTGATCGCCAAAGAGCGAAGAGGCGACTACCTCGGCAGGACCGTTCAGGTCATCCCGCACATCACAGATGCGATCAAAGAGGCCATCCATAAAGGCGCAAGCGAGACCGGAGTAGACGTCGCGATCTCCGAGATCGGAGGCACGGTCGGCGACATCGAGGGCCTCCCCTTCCTCGAAGCGATCCGGCAATTCGCGCTAGAGCAAGATCCGAGCGAGGTCATGTTCGTTCACGTCACCCTGCTCCCCTACCTCAAAGCATCTGGAGAGTTGAAGACGAAGCCCACGCAACAATCGGTCGGAAAGCTGCGCGAGATCGGCGTCCAGCCTCACGTCCTCGTGTGTAGAACAGAGCAACCGATGACGGAAGAGATGGGTCAGAAGATCAGCCTCTTTTGCAATGTGCGGCCCGAGTCCGTCATCGAGGAGCGCGACGTCGCGCACACGATCTATGAGGTCCCAGTCGACCTCGTCAAGGCAGGCCTAGACAAGATCATCTGCAAGCACTTTGGCCTCCCCTATGAGGAGGAGACGGACCTCGACGACTGGAAGGTCATGATCAATGAGCTCATCAAGACGACGGAAGAGGTCGAGATCGCGGTCGTGGGCAAATACATCCAGCTACACGACGCCTATAAATCGATCTACGAGTCGCTCAGTCACGGCGGCTTCGCGAACGGGTGCAAGATCAAGCTCCGCAAAATCAGCGCTGAAGACCTCTTAGATCAGGGCACCTCATTGCTTGAAGGCGTCGGCGGACTCTTGATCCCTGGCGGCTTCGGAGAGCGCGGCCTGGAGGGCAAGATTCAAGCCATCCAATGGGCGCGTGAAAACGGAGTCCCCTTCTTCGGGATCTGCCTAGGCATGCAATGCGCTGTCATCGAGTACTCCCGAAACGTCCTCGGCCTCGAAGGCGCGCACACGATCGAGCACTCACCTGACACTCCCCACCCTGTGATCGCGCTGATGGCCGAGCAGGAAGACGTGGACGAGAAGGGAGGCACAATGCGATTGGGCTCCTACGCCTGCGATCTGGTCGAGGGCTCTAAGACTCAAACGCTCTACGGAGCAAAGCACATCAGAGAGCGCCACCGTCACCGCTACGAGTTCAACAATGATTACCTCGAACGCTTCAACGCCTCAGCGATGAACATTGTTGGTTTTAACCCTGAACGTGGGCTCGTCGAGATCATGGAGCTCCCTGAGCACCCGTTCTTCGTCGGCGTCCAATTCCACCCCGAATTCAAGAGCCGCCCGCTCGACCCGCACCCGATCTTTAGGGGCTTTGTCGGCGCGGCGCTCGCACATTCGCGCGGAGAGTCGCGCATAGAAGAGAGCAGCATGGCATGAGTGAAGAACGAACAGCAGCAGATCTCCCCCTCCCCGGGGGCAACTTTCTCCTCATGATCCAGCGCATGGGCTATCAAGGCTTGCTCGGATTAGGCGTCCTCGAGAACCCTGTGACGGGCACCAAGCAGGTGAACCTCCCAACAGCCAAGATGGTCCTCGAGGACCTGCGGATGCTCACTGAGAAGACGACAGGAAACCTCGCCGACGACGAGAAAGAGCACCTCGAAGGGGTCGTGCGCGACCTAGAGGGCGCTTACGCCAAGGCCAGCGAAGCGACCATCGACGACGTCACAAGCTGAACTCAGCGAAACTCTGCGCAGCGCGCGCAATCACAGTCGGGATCAATCCAAGAGCCAGCGCTGCCCGCGCTCTCAGACGCCGTATAGCCGAGCTCTTCCAGCTTGCGTTGGATCTCTAAGCGACTGCCATCGATCTCTGCCAGCCAGCTGTTCTGCGCGCCTTTCCCTAACCACTCAATGGCCAAGCCTCTGAGACGCTCAGTCTCAACCGAATGGTCTCGGCTCACATCATGCTCACAGAATGGATCCGCTCTGACATCGAAGAGGCGAACGCCGTGGAGCGTCTCCTCTAAGGGGCCCCAATCTCTCTGGCGCCCGGTCAGATTGAGCAGAAGAAGCCAGCGATCGTAGAGGACTGAGACCCCATCACCATTGGATTGCACGCTGAAGCGAGGCCGCTCGATCCCCTCACGCTCAGCGAGGAGATCTCGCCCTGGAAACTCAACGTCTAGATGCCCAGCTAAGTTCAGGAGGGTGCGCCCGACGTCAATCTGTTCGACCGGAGCTGTGCTGAGCTCGCCGCTTGTGAGAGCTGGTGCGACCACGATCAAGGGGATGGCGAGAGTGTTATAGGTCAAGCTCAGATGACCGAAGGGCTCCTCTAGGCCTCGATCTAAGGTCTCTCCATGATCAGCCGTAAAGGCGATGATCGAATCCTGAAAGCGTGGGCGATCTAAGAAGCTCTGCAGGAGCTCATCTTGATAAGTGATCTCCGAGCGGTAGAGCGCGTTCGCATAGCTCGAATCTTGAAGACCGCGGTCCCAGTAGGGCACGCGGGCTTCGGGAGCACTCTCATCGACCAAATAGGGGTCCGAGTCTTCCGGATAGTAGAGGTGTCGATATGCCTCCGGAGGATCGTATGGCCCGTGAGCGTCGTAGAGATGAACCCAGATAAAGAGCGGGGCATCTGTGTAATCAGGCAGCCAAGCCTCAAGCTCTCGGAAGGTCTCAGCGGAGTCTCGAGCGCTCCGTTCACCGGGGCCTGTGTAGCGGTCAAAGCCTTGGCCAAGGCCACAATACTGATAGCTAACGGGCGACGCGCTGACGGCAGCGAGCGTCGCATAGCCTTGGTCGCGGAAGGCCTCGGCGAGGGTCGGCGCGGCATCGCTAATGGGCAGCGCATTGGCGGTCACGCCAGTGTCTCGCGGTGAGAGCCCAGTCATCAAGGCGACATGCGAAGGGGTCGTGTTGTTGATGCTCGCGATCGCATCGGTGAAGACCAGGCCGCGGCTCGCGAGCTCATCAATTGCATCCGTGCGCAGCTCTCCCTCTTCCATCAGGAAGCCCAGATGATCTGCGCGATGCGTGTCCGAGGTGATCAAGAGCACCGTCGGAGGAGCCTCTCTACTAGCCGTCACGATCGGCTGGCTCAGCGCTCGGTAGCCCTCCACCGCGGAATCCAACTCAAACTCAATCGAGATCTCCTCACCGAGCCAGCGGTCGAGAGAGACAACGCTCTCCTTCCAACCGAGCGCCTCACTCGGCTTCAAACTTAGCGCGAGCTGCTCCGCCTCTTCACCGTCGCCTGTCACAGTCAGCCAGAGCGGAGCTCCGATCGGACTATGAAACTCAGCCGAAGCTCCTTGAGAGAAGCGCAAGCTGAGCTGCGGCCTGTCCACCAGGTAGCTGGTGAGCAGCGGCTGCCCGGGCGCGAGGAAGGTCGAGCGGCGAGCGTCGGTGCCGATCTCAACGAGCTCCCACCCGCCGTAAGCACCCGAAGGCGCCCGGGCGCCGGGGCTCACATTTTCAATGCTCACCGAATAGAGAAAGACAGGGTCCACACCAGGTGAAAAATCGAGCGCGATGTGATCGATCTTCTTCCCCGCAGACTCTTCGCTCGAGAAGCGGAGCGCGATCTCTTGCTGGTTCTTCCAGGGGCCGACGTCTGCTGAAGACTGAGCGATCACCTCTCCACGAGCGATGAGACTGCTCGTGAGTCCAAAAGGCTGAACACGGGCGATCAATCGAACCGTCACTTCGCAAGCGCTCGTGAAGCGCAGATCGATGGGGATCAGGATTTGGGCGGGTTTGGCTCGACCGACCTTCAAGACGCGCCCGCTCGGCTCATCCATGAACTCAAAGTTAGCTCCCTTTAGAGTCCAATCTTTGCAATCCGTCACTCCTCCGAGGTCACCGATGCTCGCGCAGAGCTCAACCTTTGGCGCCTCCAGCGGCGCCAGGACCGGCTCAAGCTCCAAGCGCTCGAAGCTGACCACGGCAGCCTCAGAGACCGCGGCGTCTCCACAGGCGGTCGCGAGCGCGAGGAACAGCACGCCGAGCACGGAGCTTGTTGAGTAGGAAGAGCTCATATGCTCAACATAAGACCACTTCTCGCCCTCTGTTTCTCCACTTAGTCGGCGGCTCTAGAAGAGAGCTCGAGTTTATCGAAGAGCGGCGCATGGGCACCTTGGAGCTCCCGAGGCCAGCTCGCCCTTCAGAGCAGCTCACCTATAGGCCTGAATCCCTGTCAACGCCTCACCGATGGCGAGCGTGTGGATGTCATGCGTGCCTTCATAGGTGGAGACCGACTCAAGGTTCAGCATGTGCCGACCCGTCTGATACTCGAGGCTGATGCCGTTGGCACCGAGCATGTCGCGAACCACCCGAGCTGTCTCTAAGCCGACCTCGACGTTGTTGCGCTTCGCCATCGAGATCTGGTACGAGGTCACCTTCCCAGCGTCTTTTAACCGGCCCAGCTCATAGGCGAGCATCTGTCCACAGGTGATGCGCGTCGCCATGTCAGCAAACTTCTTCTGAGCGAGCTGAAAACCGGCGAGCGGCTTGTCAAAGATGATGCGCTGTTTGGAGTAGCTGAGGCCCTCATGAAAGCACGCCGTCGCTGCACCTAGCGCACCCCAAGCGATGCCATAGCGTGCCTGAGAGAGACAGGAGAGCGGTCCCTTCAAACCCTCAGCGCCAGGCAATCGGGCAGAGTCAGGCACACGCACACCATCGAGCACGAGCTCGCTCGTCGTCGACGCGCGCAGGCTCCACTTCTTCTTCTGCTCTGGCGCGCTGAATCCGGGGAGACCTGATTCGACGAGGAATCCACGGATGCCCTCCTCTGTGCGCGCCCAAACGATGGCCACATCAGAGATCGTGCCGTTGGTGATCCACATCTTGCGTCCATCGATCACCCAGTCACTACCGTCACGACGCGCGGTCGTAAGCATTCCACCGGGGTTGGAGCCGAAGTCTGGTTCGGTCAAGCCGAAGCAGCCGATCTTCTCACCGCTCGCGAGCGCGGGGAGCCACCGCTGCTTCTGCTCTTCGCTGCCATAGGCAAAGATCGGCCACATGACGAGCGATCCTTGCACGGATACAAAGGAGCGTAGACCGCTGTCTCCGCGCTCGAGCTCTTGACAGATCAAGCCATAGGCCACGTTGTCAAAACCAGCGCAGCCGTACTCCTCTGGCAGGTTGGCGCCAAAGACCCCGAGCTGAGCGACCTCGGAGATCAGCTCCATAGGGAATGTCCCAGCCTCGAAGTGGTCTGCGATGACGGGTAAGAAGCGCTCAGAGACCCACGTCCTTACGGTGTCGCGGACCATCAAATGTTCTTCGCTGAGGCGCTCTTCGAGTCCGAAGAAGTCTAGAGATCGATAAGGTTCCATAAGGAAGTGCCTGCGCGATGGCGCAATAAATCAATGGATTGCGTGCAAGGACTTGAACCCATGCCCGTGAGAGCGTGCATTCTATGAGCCCCGCCCCCGCGAGGACACACCCGACCATGCACATCATCCCCTGCGACACCTGCGGCTACGACTCCCCTCTGGACGACTGCCCCCACTGTTCTGCCAGACCAGGGGACTCTCCTATCGGATCCCCAGAGTCGAATCTAGGCAAACGCATAGGCCTGGGCCTCTCTGCCCTCCCCAAGGGCTTCGCGCTCCTCCTCACGACAGGTGGGGTCAAGCGCTTCCTCGTCCCGCCTGTCCTTCTGACCTCGCTCGCCTTCGCCTTCCTCTTCTTCCACGCCTGGGGCCTCATTCAGCAAGTGCTCGATGCGGCAAATCTCAATAACCCGAGCGCCTTGGACCTCGAAGAGGGCTGGATCCGGGACGCAGCAGCATGGCTCATCGAGACAGGAACGGCAGTGGTCGCGGGCTACACCGCGGGCTTCTTCACCTTCCTCGTGCTCTTTGCCCTGCTCTCCTTCTACACCTTCTCGATCCTCTACGAGGCCCTAGCAGGTCCATTCCTCGATCAGATCCAAGGGCGCTTCGAGAAGCGCTGGTTCGGTAAAGACCCCCGCGACACGATCCAGAGGCCCGACGAACTCTCGGTCACACGCTGCGCCGTAATCACGACCAGCCAGTTGTTCCTCGGGGCCTTGATCTTCTTCCTTTGGGAGACGCCCAGCACTTGGCTGAAGCTCCTCGCCATCCCTCTCCCGCTCCTCCTCACAGCGCTCCTCCATCGCAGCTTCGGGAGATGGCTCATATGGGTCGTGCGTACGGAGGCTGGGACGGTCTGGGTCAGCATCAAGGCCGCCCTCCTCGCAGGCCTCGCGCTCGTCCTCCTCTCTCCGCTGCACTTCATCCCTGTCGTCGGGAGCTTCCTCTTCGGCTTCCTCGCTGGCTTTCCAACCGCCATCACCCTGCTCGACATCCCCTTCTCAAGGCGACAGTGGTCGACGGCACAGCGGATCGCCTTCATCCGCAATAACTTCCTCCCTGTCACGGCCTTTGGAGCGATCTGCGGTCTGCTCTTCATCATCCCCATCCTCGGCCCCCTCGTCATGGTCCCCTCTGCCTCAGTCGGAGGCCTGTGGCTCATCTGCAGACTAGACAAGACCTCGCTGCGGCCGAAAGCGCCCGCGAACACGACGCGCTGACCTCTCCTCGCAAGGAGACTTCCACGCGCTCCCCTGACTCGGAGGCTCTCTCCCCGTAGGATGACCTCGGATAGACCCAACTCATGAACCGCTACCTCGTCACCTCTGCGCTCCCCTACGCGAACGGACCGATTCACTTCGGCCACGTGGTCGGGGCCTACCTGCCCGCCGATGTCTATGTCCGCGCCCTCCGTCGCCAAGGAGAGGACGCGCTCTTCATCTGTGGAACGGATGAGCACGGCGTCGCCATCACGATCGGAGCCGACAAGAACGGGCAGGAGTACTCTGAATACGTCGAAGGCTGGCACAAGGAGATTGAAAAGACGCTCACGACCTTCGGGATCGAGTTCGACATCTTCTCTGGAACGAGCACCTGTCCGCAGCACGCTGAGTTCAGCCTCGAGTTCTTCAAGCGACTACGAGAGCGCGGCTACCTTCAGAAACAGACCTCGGAGCAGCTCTACTGCAATCAATGTGAGCTCTTCCTCGCCGACCGTTACGTCTTGGGCGGATGCCCAGAGTGTGGGCACGAGAGCGCGCGCGGAGACGAGTGCCCGGCATGTGGCTCTTGGCTAGACCCCCTGAAGCTCGTGTCTCCCTCTTGTCGCGTTTGCACGAACGCACCAGAGAAGCGAGAGACAACACACTTCTTCCTCGACCTCCCGAAGCTCAGAGATGAGGCCGTCGGCGCTTGGTTTGGTGAGAAGACTTGGAAGCCTAACGTGGACGCCTTCGTAAGAAAGCTCCTCGAAGACGTGCACGCTAGACCGATCACTCGTGACATGAAATGGGGCGTCGAGCTGCCCTCAGATCTCGTAGACGGCGAGGAAGGAAAGGTGCTTTACGTCTGGTTTGACGCACCTATCGGCTATATCTCGATGAGCGCAGAGTGGTCTGCCGCTAATGGAGACCCCGACGGCTGGAAGGATTGGTGGCAGAACAAAGACACCCGCCTCGTGCACTTCATCGGCAAGGACAACATCCCCTTCCACACGCTCGTCTTCCCGTCGATGCTGCATGGAGTCGGACAGGACTACATCCTCCCCTGGCGAGTCCCCGCCAATGAGTTCTACAACCTCGAGGGTGGCAAATTCTCCACCTCTGAAGGCTGGACGATCCCTCTGGATGAATTCTTTGAGCGTTATGACCCGGAGGTCGCGCGCTTCCATCTCATCGCGAGTATGCCAGAGACCTCTGACAGCGAGTGGAGCTGGAAAGAGTTCCAAGCCACAGCGAATGCGGGACTCGCGGATACGATCGGCAACTTAGTCACGCGCGTCTTACGCTTCCTAGACAAGCACTTTGACGGCGTCGTTCCGCCCGTTGACGAGGCACACCGCGCGCGACTCGAAGGCTTGCTCTTAAATGAGTGCGGCGCGATCGGTGATCCGGCCGAACACATCACCGCCTTCCGCTTCAGAAAGGCAGCGGAGCAGCTCCTGCTGAACGCTGCTGTAGCGAACGTCTTCATCGACAGGACCGCTCCTTGGAAGCTACGCAAGACGGACATGGTTGAAGCCGGGAGCGTCCTCGGCGCTTGCTGCCAATACTTAGGCTGGCTCGCCCACTGGATGACCCCCATGCTCCCCGGGAAGGCTCAAGCGCTCTGGGAGATGCTCGGACAAAGCGGCGAAGTGGCAGAGCTTCCTTGGCCAGGGACTCCATGCGCAGAGACATGGCAGCTCATACCTGCGGGCCAGAAGCTCGGAGAGGTCGCTGGGCTCTTCGACAAGCTCGAAGACGCTCAGATCGAGGCAGAGATCGCGAATCTTAAGACGCGCGCTCTAGCGAGCTCTGACGAGCTCTGAGAGCACCCCATGGCAGCCCCCCTGGCAGGGCCGCACCCTGAGCTCACAAAGAGAAGAAAAGGGGTAGCTGACAAAAGAAGAGGGGGCCATCCGAACGCGCCGGACGACCCCCTGTTTTATTGAGC
>JAPKBY010000371.1 GCA_028823185.1 Planctomycetota bacterium | reverse complement strand
CACGTGCCCGGCGGCTCCGAAGAGCTCTACGACCTAGAGCATGACCCGGGTGAGCGCTTCGATATCTCTGCTGATCAGCCAGAGCTTTGCGAGTCCTTCCGAAGCTCCTTGCGCCTCATCCTCAACGACCGGCCTTACTCATTGCCCGAGGGCACTCCGGATGATGCCAGCAGGCTATTTCTAGAGCAGCTAGAGGCCTTCGGGTACACCGGCAATAAATAGACAGCTTCTTGGGTGTCAAAAGGCGGTTTTTTAGACCTCATAGCCCAAACAATGACTGAAGCTGGGACCATCTTGAGGTCGATAGATGGAGATCGGGCCGCCTTGCTAGGTCCCCTTCACCATGCGAGTCCCCTCCCACCTCTTCATAGCCGTCGCCCTCATCTGCGCTGGCATCGGGCTCCCTCAGAGGCTCCCGGACTCCAATCAACGTCCTAATGTCCTCCTCGTCGTGATCGACACCCTGCGCGCTGACGCGCTTGGTCGAGGAATAACACCGAACATCGACGCCCTCGCCAGTGACGGAGTCCGTTTTGATGAGGCCTTCTGCCACGCACCGATGACGCTGCCTGCGCACACCGCGCTCTTCTCTTCGCGGCTGCCTGGAGAGGCGCAAGTCATCACGAATGGGCAAGAGGTCGCTCGCTCCCTGCCATTGCTCGGGCAACACCTCTCCGCTCGCGGCTATGACGCGCTCGCTGCCGTCAGTCTCGCCACGCTGTGGCCAGTCGTAACTGGCTGCGGAGTGGACCGCGGATTTCACATCTACGACCTCGGCGATCGTCCAGTAGAGCGCAGCCATGAGGTCCTCCCTAGGGTGACTCGCCTCCTTGATGACCGCGACGAGTCGAAACCCTTCTTTCTCTTCGCCCACTTCTCAGACCCTCATGAGCCCTACAACTGCCACGGCTCTGCCGGTCACTCTGCCCGCGTCTTCATCGACGACGCGCCGGCAGGTTCTGCCAGCACATCCGAGATGAGCTGGTGGTATCGCAACCTAGATCTAAGCCCCGGGGAGCACACTGTTCGCTTCACCTCCGAGCAGCCCTTCAAGGCTCGCGAGCTACAGGTCTCTTCCGAGGGTCAAGCGCTCGAAGTTCACTTCACAGCTGGAGAGCTGCTCAAGGCGCACGAGGACATCGAATTCACCTTCAATACGCCCGGCGGATCGGTCGAGATCTCGATCTGGATCAACGATGCTCCGGATGAAGAAGAGATCAAGCGTCGCTACGACCTCGAGGTCAGCGCTGCCGACCGCGCAGTCGGCGCGCTCATCAAAGACCTCAAGCGACGCGGCTTAAACAGAAACACCGTCATCGCTCTCACCGGTGATCACGGCGAAGCCCTAGGTGAGCACGGGCAGTTCGGACACGTGACCACCCTCTTTGACGAGGTCTTAAGGGTCCCTCTCGTCATCCGCCCACCGAGCCTTCGTGACCGGCGATCACTCAAAGAGCGCGCGCAGGAGCTCGTCACTCACATAGATCTAGCGCCGACCCTGCTTGAGCTCATCGACATCGCCCCTTGGGATGAGATGAGAGGCTCCTCCCTCCTCTCTGACGAAGGAGAGCGGACGCTGCTGGCCGAGACGCATACACCGGAGGCTCCGAGAGATTTGATCTGCCTTCGTGATGAGCGAACGAAGCTGATCTATGCGCCGGGCACCGACAGCTTCACCTGCTATGACCTCGTCAGCGACCCCGGCGAAGAGCATGACGTCTACAGTCATCGCGCAGGCACGCTCGACGAATGGGAGCGAAGGCTCCGCGCTCATGCCGTCCTCGCTGATAAATCATCAAGACGGCGAGACGCTGGCGGCCACCTAGCGGCCCTCGGATACGCCGGCGATTGAGCGGCTGTCGCCGAGAGTTAGGGGCGCTAGAGAAGGTCTGAGGTCGTCACGGTGGTGTTCAAGAGGCGTCCGGCCTCACGCATTCCACTAAGCATCGCGCCGTGAACCGTGCCGAAGTAGAGCTGGTCCGTGGCCTCTCCCGCGAAGTGCACTCGGCCCTCGGGGAGACTCAGACTCACGTTGTCAGCAGGAGAGCTCCCGACCGCCCAGTAAGAGTACGAGCCAAGAAAGCTCGGGTCTGTTCCCCACCTCGTCACGTGCGAACCGGTCGGCAGCGGCGGCGCCGAACCGCTCAGGTCGCCGAGCACTGCCACGAGGCGATCCACGAGCTGGCTGTCAGATTGTGAATGCATCTGGGCTGCGTAATCACCACCGGAGAAGGCGACGATCGTGGGCGTTCCGGTGAACGACGTCATGTCCTTGATGTACGAGAACTCGCCGTCTGTGAGGGACCTGAAATAGAGATCATTGACCGAGGACCAAAAGACGTTGTTGAAGGTCACGACCACCTTCTCCATGCCGCTCATGCCGAGCCGAGCGATGGCGTCGGTCTTCGCGATCGGAAGCGGCGGGTTGAACTGAATCGCTCCGGACTTAAGCACGCCGAGAGAGACCGTGACGACGACATGATCCGCGTGCAGGGTCTCCTGGGGCGTGGGAATTACGACCTTGTTGCTCAAGTGATTGATCGACGTGACCGGCGTGTTCAGGCGGATGTCGAGCCCCTCGGCCAGATAATCGACGAGCTGCGCATAGCCGCCTTGCGGGAACGCTATCGGGCCCCCGAACGCGCTGTCCTCCCAGAACCACTCAAGCGATATGTCATAGATCGAGCCCGCGTAGATCGTCTCCGCTTCGGTCTTGATCATGTAGCGGGTGCGCTCACGACTGTTCCCGCTGTA
>JAPKBY010000370.1 GCA_028823185.1 Planctomycetota bacterium | reverse complement strand
TTTGTGCGCTGGGTCTTTGGCGCTCCAGATGAGCTGCGCAGCACGGGCACGACAGCGCACCTTACGACGCTCTATCGTTATCTAGATGGTCCAGCACACGTCGTCGCTGAAGGCGGCTGGGATCACACACCAGGGTCGCCTTTCAAGATGCGCTATGTCGTCATCTTTGATGAAGCGACAGCGGACTTTGACCTAGGACGTGACGATCAACTCATGCTCGCCAAGGACGGTAAGTTCGAGGCCATCAGCGTCGATGAGATCAACGGCTATGACGGCGAGGTCAGGCACCTGCTCTCGGCGATCGCGAACGGGACTGCGCTTGACGCGACTGTCGCAGAGGCAGCCGACTTAGCTGGGATGTTAGAGGCTGAACGCGAAGCCTTGGGTGCCACTTGAACTTGAAGATGACATGCGCAGCGCTCGCGCTGCTCTCGGTTGTAGCGCCTGCGATGCAGCGTGGTGATGACGCCTTGAGCAAGACCGCGTTGGTACGCGAGGACATCGTCGTACCGCCTGCGCCCGCGCTCACTCCGGAGGAGCAGCTCAAGACCTTCGTGCTACCAGAGGGCTTTGAGATAGAGCTCGTCGCGAGCGAGCCTCTCATCAACGATCCTATTCAAGTCGTCTTCGATGATGTCGGGCGCATGTGGGTGGTCGAGTGGACGAGCTATATGCCGGACATTGACGCCACGAACGAGCTTGAGCCTACCTGTGAGATAGCCGTGCTCTCTGATACGGACGGGGACGGAGTGATGGACAAGCGCGTCGTCTTCTTAGATGGCTTGGCCTTACCGCGCAGCGTCGCCCCAACGCGCGGCGGAGCCTTGGTGATCGCGCCGCCAGATATCCTCTTCTGTCGCGACACGGACGGGGACGGATACGCAGATGAGCGCAACTATATCGAGAAGATAGACCCTGGACTCGCTGGGCACAGGAACCCGGAGCACGCCGTGAATGGCCTCTTGCGCACTCTCGACAACCGCTTTCACTGTGCGAACGGTGGATACAGCTATGAGTGGACGGGTGAGGCCTTCGAGCGCGTCCGGCACACGGGCGGTGGGCAGTGGGGGATCGCGAGCGATGACATGGGGCGCATCTTCTACAACTCGAACTCTGACGCGCTGCGCTTCGATCAATATAGCTCCGTCTATGCAGCGCGAAACCCGGGGCTATCCAGCCCGCCAGGCATGAAGTCTCAAGTGGTGCGTGACCAGAAGGTCTACTCGAGTCGCGTCAACCCTGGTATCAACCGCGGCTATCAGCCGCAGATGTTGACCGCAGAGGGAAAGCTCGCGCGGACGACAGGGACCTGCAGTCCATACATTCAGCGCGGCGACGGGCTCGGCCAAGAGGTGAAGGGTGACGCCTTTGTCTGTGAGCCCTGCGGGAACCTCGTCCTGCGCTATGAGTTGACTGAAGATGAGCGCGGCGTCGTTCGTGGTGAGCCAGCGAGGAAGGAGGCGTCCTTCTTGACCTCGACTGATGAGCGCTTCAGGCCGGTGAACATCGCGGGCGGTCCGGACGGCTGCATCTACATCGTCGATCTCTATCGCGGCGTCCTTCAGCACAGGAACTATGTCACGAGCTTCCTCCGCCGTCAGGTGAAAGAGCGCGAGCTCGAGACGCCGCTCGGCCTCGGCCGCATCTGGCGCGTGAAGCGCACCGCGCGGGTCGGCGCGGGCGGCCCAGAGCTCGCAGACGCGAGCTGGGATGAGCTCGCCATCCTGCTCGGTCACCCGAACGGCTGGTGGCGTGATCGCGCACAGCGCACCTTCGTGGAGGAAGGAGAGGCTGACTCAGACGCAGAGGCTGCGCTGCATGCATATCTCGCGATGGATCCGGCTCCCTTGGGTTGGGTGCATGCGCTGTGGTCCCTCGATGGATTGAAGGCGAGCGCTGAGACGGAGATCCTCGCTGCGCTCGCTCACGCAGATGCGCGGGTTGTAGAGACCGGCGTGCGGACAGCCGAGCGGCACTTGAAGCTCGGCAGCGAGGCCATCTCGGAGGCGCTCCTGGTCGTCGCTGCCGGGGATGACTTCAAGCTGCGCAGGCAGGTCGGGCTCTCGCTTGGAGAGGGCCACTCCAAGTCGGCGGACGCCGCGCTCGTAGAGTTCCTCGCTTCTTACTGTGACGACGAAGACCTGCGCCGGATCACCTTTTCGGGAGTCGGTGGCCGGGAGCTTGAGCTCCTCTCATCATGGCTCGCTCGCGAAGACGTCCTAGAGAAGACCGACGGTCGCTCGCGTGTCTTGCGTGACTTCGCGAGAGGCATCGCCCGTGAAGGGAAGATGCAGAACGTAGAGGGGCTCGTCGCGATGCTGACAGATGGTTCATGCAAAGAGCCCTGGCAAGCAGGAGCCCTCTGTGATGGCGCGCTCTCCGCACGTGATAAGGACAAGGACAAGAAGCCTGTGCCGATGCTCGTCTCGCGCGAGCCCGCGGGGCTCATGGCGCTCGAAGACGAGGGCGACTTCCTCAGCAAGAAGTACGCAGGCCTAAAGGAGGGCCTGATCTGGCCCGGCAAGCCGGGGGTCGAGATCGAGGAGGCGCGAGCGCTCTCTGAAGAAGAGGCCTCTCTCTATGCGCACGGCGCTGACCTCTTCATGGGGATCTGCGCCGGCTGTCACCAGCCGAGCGGCAGGGGCGAGGACGGGAAGGGCCCGCCGCTCAGGCGCTCACCTTATGTGCTCGGCGAAGAGGGCTGGCTCGTGCGCGTCTTGATGCACGGCCTCGGCGGCGAGATCAAGGTGATGGG
>JAPKBY010000369.1 GCA_028823185.1 Planctomycetota bacterium | reverse complement strand
GCCACTCGAGCGCCGAGCTTCCTCTTGCGAATGCGCATGCTCTTCCTCTGCGTGAGCGCGCTCTCGATCCTCGGTGTCTTCTGCGCGGTGCACAGGAGCGCTGGGAACTGGGAGGCGCTCTTCGCAGCTAGCCTCATCGCGACGAGCTTTGAGCTGGCTTATCACTCACGCTGGGTCGCCCCTGACGCCGTGCTAACAGGAGTCGTCGCCCTCTCACTCGCTGCGCTCCTCAAGAGCTATCGCTCGGGCGGCAGCCTCGTCTGCCTGGGTTTGCTCGCTGGGATCGCGACAGGCACAAAGTACACCGCGGGCTTACTCCTCTTGCCCATCCTCTTCGTCTGGTGGCGCACAACCCCCGAGCGTCAACCCAGACGGCTCCTTGTCGGGCTCGCCTCTTTCCTCGGAGCCTTCCTCGTCACGACCCCTGGTGCGCTGCTGCAACCGGTGCGCTTCTGGAGAGATGTCGCCTTTGAACGCTTCCACTATGGAGAGGCTGGTCACTATGGCTTCACCGTGGAACCTGGCTGGGAACACCTCAGCCTCTCGCTGCGCTGGCTGAGCAGCGACCTCGGCTCCCACTACACCCCGCTCGCCCTCTTCATCACTTTCTTGGCGCTCATCGGCGCGGTCTCTTCATGGCGTCGTGACAGGACTGAGACTGTACTCATCCTCATCTTCCCCCTCGCTTGGCTGCTCTTCTTCTCAACTCAGAAGGTGCTCTTCGTAAGGAATCTGCTGCCGCTCGCGCCCTCCTTCGCTCTCCTCGCTGCACGTGGCATCAGCTACATCGCCCAATCTTTTCCCGGTCGCGCCAAGGCGATCCCTGTCGCGCTAGGCGCTGGACTCCTCGTCGCGAACGCTAGCTGGCTCTACACGGCCTCCGACTCCATCATCCGAAAGAATCAAGGCGAGGACAGCTCGACTAGCGAGCTGCTCAGCTGGCTGGCGACGGAGCGTGACGAGCGCAGCGTCTTCCTCCCCGAAGCCTTAGCCAGAGAGCTCTACGGAGAACTCGGACAGCAACTGCCCCCCAGCTGTACGGCGGACCCAAATGAAAAGACTGAGCTCGCCGCCTTCAGACCATCCGAGGTCGCTCTCAATGCCTTCCCAGGAGACCCTACTGGGACGCTCCGATCGAACCTCCCAGGTTGCGTGGTGGCCAGTTTTGGCCCAAAAGAGGTCAATTGGGAGTGGTACACGACCTGGAGAGAGCCTCGCATCGTCGTGATAGAGCGAGCCTTTCTAGAGCCCTTACAGCGCTCTCAGGCTGATAAGGACTAACTCTAGGTCGAGGGAGGGGCTGTCGCAAACCCCTGTTTTAGAGGGATTTGCAGTCGTTTAGGGGCCAACTAGGGCTATGAGCCCCCGTCTTCCGACCGCGAGTCATTTGCTGGGGTAGGTTTCTTTGTGGGGCCGCTGTGGCAAGAGGCCCCCTCCGCACCGGGAGACCGCCGTCCCTACTGGGACACTCCCAAAACGACCCGCGACACTATGCAAACAGCACTCCTTCTCTCTGCACTCGCTCTGATCCCGACTCAGAACACGCCCTCTCGTGGCCTCGACGGCACACAACACAGAGTCGGCAGCACCCTCGCTGAGATCGCTGGTGGATCTCATGTCAACTTCACCAGCCCCTTGGTTCAGGTCCAAGAGGTCCTCGAGGAAGGCATCTACGCCATGACCATGGACGCTACGGGGACAGATTGGCAAGAGTCCTTCTTGCTCGGCGTCCCGTCGAACCCCCTCGACTCTGCGCCTCTCTTAGTCAGCTTCCACCGCTACAGCGCCTCTGAACGCGACACCTACCTTCACACGAACCTCTTCGAAGAGGCCATGGAGCGCGGCTGGTATGTGCTCGCCCCGCTCGGCGCTCACGAGCTCAACTATGGCGTCCCCTATGCACAGGAGAACATTCGCGTCGTGATCGACTGGATCAGCGAGATCGCCAGGATCGACCCACGACGAATCTATGGGATCGGCTTCTCAATGGGAGGTGGCTGCGCCCTCAACTTCGCAGCGAACCACCTAGACCCCGACCACGCGATGTTCGCTGCCGTGGTCAATCACACGGGCACGGTCTCACTCCGTGACATCTGGCACCGCGCAACAGACACCAGCGTCCTCGAGCACCCCCTGATGTTCGGTGGTTCGCCTTATCAACACCCCTTCGCCTACCAGCAAGCGAGCACCATCGAGCTGACCCCTTGGTCTGGAGTGAACAAGCAGACAGACCTCGCAAGAAATCTCGGCCACATCCCTGTCCAGACCTGGTGCTCCCCGAGCGATCCACTTGATCACCTGGTCCGCCAGACGAGAGCGCTGCTCCGCCACTTGATGAGCTACGGAGCCGAGGTCGACGCCAACGAAGAGCGCGGCAACTCACATGTCTGGGAGACCCTCGATGAGGTCTCGGCCCTCGACTTCCTTGAGGCGCAACGTCTCGAACTCCCCACGGAAGGCACACACTCCTTGCTCGCGACACATGACGGTCGCTGGTTGCACTTTGACATCGAACAGGTCCAGGGCGGCTGCTTCAGCTCCCTGCGCTGGCACGCCAATCAGGGCTCAAACATCCTCTACATGGACGGGCTCGCAAACATCAAGCGACTGCGAGTCCGCACTACGGACCTTGGCCTCTCAACGACTGAGACTCTGAGGTTGATCCTAGGCACAAATGCTGGTCGCCAAGCCGGATCAGAGGGCACGACTCGCCTCATCCTCGACGGCTACGATGTCGCGCCTCGCGCTGTCCTCCGCGA
>JAPKBY010000368.1 GCA_028823185.1 Planctomycetota bacterium | reverse complement strand
AGACAGTAGCCAATGTCTCGCTTGGTCTCTTCCCACTCAAAGCGCTGCAGAGCCTCACGGAGCGCCGGAGTCGCCGCGCGGTGATCCAGAGCCAAGAGCGCCAAAGATGCACCTCTCACGACGTCAGGGTCTGAGTCATGTCGAACGAGAGCGACAAGCTCCTCGGCCGCATCGGAGGCTCCGAGCTGCCCTAAGGTGTCTGCAGCATAGGCACGATCCAGAGCGTTTGGACGTGAGAGCGAGGAGCGCAGTCTCTCCACGCACTTCGCCTTCTGGTCCCCCAATTGAATGCGGGGCAAGAGCTCACAGCTATGAAGCCTCACATAGAGTTCAGGGCTGTCGAGCGCGATGATGAGCGCTGGGATCGCTGGAGCGCCGATGGCCTCTAGCGCGCTCATCGCTTGCTTCCACGTCTTATTATCCCAAGAGCCCATCGCAGTGACGAGCGCTGGGATCGCCGGGGCTCCGATCTCAGCCAAGCGAGCGCGAGCTCTCGCCGCAGCCTCAGGCACTGGAAATTGAAAGAGAGCGATCAAGGCGTCGATGTCTGCGGGACTGACGCCTGTTGGGATCTCTAGCTCGACCTGACCGATGGGAGGACGCGCGAAATCCACGAGGTTTGCGGGTCCTGCTTCCTCAGCGCTGATTCCCTCGGGGGTGACCACGCGCACATCAGGAGCGGAGATCACCTCTTCTTCAGAGGGGTCAAGCTCGCTGAAGAGCAAGGTCTCCGACTCAAGCCGCCTCGCCAGCCCAGGGTGATAGTCCTCGATCGGGTAATAGAGCTTGTAGTGCAGCTCACACTCGACAGAGCCGTCCCCGACATTGATCGGCACTCGATGCTCGCGGCTCTCGCCTGAAGGGATCTGAGTATTAACGGGGAGCGTGAGTCCATATGGCCGCTTATAGGGATCCCTGAAGACCATCCTAGAGCGCCCGATCTCTACCCCAGAGGCATCGCGAATCACCACGACAGACTCCACGGAGCGCTGCTTCAGCTCGGTCGGAAAGTTGTGGCCTGTGCCGCGGTTCGTGATCCGAACAACGACAACATTGCCTTCTATCTTCGCAGAGTAGCCATAGGCCTTATGCAGCTGAGTCGCTGTCCTGCCACCAGAAAAATCATGGGAATAGACATCACGCGCCTCCTCGCCAACCGCGACAGGTCTATGCCGGATCGGCATGTGGCAATCGATGCAGTCTCGCCCAGCGAGCTTCCCCTTTGGAGAGAGCTCCCACTGATAAGGCGTCCCGTGATTCCGGTGACAAGTGGCGCATGCTTCAACTTTGCCCACGCGATCATCAAAGGAGGTCAAGCAATCAGACCCGCCTTCAAAGCGCGAGTAATCCTCATCCTCGGACCAGTGGCAGGTCATACAGGTGTTGCCCTCAAGGAGCCCGTGATGACGACGCAGAGGGTTTTGCCCAATCCCTGTTTCAAAGATAGGCCTAGGGGTGTGGCAGTTGATGCAGTCACCCTGACTGAAGCGCCCAGTCGCGAGCCGCACCTCCTCATCTGTGAAGGCGCGCCCATGAGTGTTGGCCTCATGCTCAGCGTAGATCGCAGGGTGACAATCAGCGCAAAACGTGCTCTTCATCACCGCTTGTGCGTGAAGAGAGCTTCCCAGACCATGCCCTGTCGTCGCGCTGACAGCAGGAGACTCAAGGCGCACGTGAGCGGTCTCTCCCTCTGATCCTTGGCGGTCCCACACGCACGACACCGCCACCCACAAGAGGAGAACAGCTGAGAGAATATGTCTGGGTGTGTGCATGTCGTTCACGGACCTAGGATAGCCACGCCCCGCCCCGGGGTCACAGCCCCTAGAAGAGCAAAAGACCGGTGGTCAGCATCCAGCCCAGAGTGTTCAAAACGAACATGGGGTCCCCACCTAGCAGCACCCGAGTGGGACTCCCACCTCCGCGCTGCTGTTGAACGAGCCACATATATCGGGCCAAACCAAAGACCACGAAGGGGACAGTCCAGAAGAGCTCCACGCCATCGCGAGAGCCAGCGCCGACACCTATCACGCTATAGAGGCTGTAACTGAGGATGGTGCAGGCAGCCAAGGCCGTGACCATCTGATCCAGGAAGGCCACCTCGTAATCACCAAGGATCTTGCGGTGCTCAGCCTTTGACTCGCCCAAGAGATCACACTCTGCCCTGCGCTTACAGAACGCCAAGAAGAGCGCGAGAAAGAAAGTGCAGAGGAGCAGCCAGGGGGAGACCTGGACATCAGCGGCGAAGCCACCCGCTTTGATGCGCAGGATAAAGCCGGAGGCGATGCAGAAGACATCGACGATCACAATGTGCTTGAGGCGCACGCTATATGCGACGTTGAGCGTCATATAGCTCGCCAAGACGATCATGACCGTGTTAGGGGATCTATCGTTAAGACCAGCGAACTCGCCAGCAGCGAGCGCGAGAACGACGGACCCGGCTGCGCACAGGAGAGCACAGACGAGCGCGACCGGTATCGTGACCTCTCCAGCAGCGATCGGCCGCTTTGACTTCTCTGGGTGGCGGCGATCGTTCTCGACATCGAGGACATCGTTGACGAGATAGATAGCGCTCGCGCCAAGACAGAAAGCTGCCATCGCGAGCAGCGAGCATTGAACTGCCGGAGCGGAGAGCGAGAGCGCTCTCTCACGCGCGGCAAAAGCGAACACCACGGCAGCGAGGACGAAACCGTTCTTAACCCACTGGTGGGGTCGCAGCGCACGAATGATTGCTATGGGATTCATTAGAGCGAGCAGAGCTGGCAGGG
>JAPKBY010000367.1 GCA_028823185.1 Planctomycetota bacterium | reverse complement strand
CGCCTTGGATGGATATCATGGGACATGGCCCAAATCGATTCCAAAGCTCCCAGCGGCACCTTTGACACAGGTATCGCTGAAGGATTGACCTTCGATGACGTGCTGCTCATCCCGCAGCACTCAGATATCCTCCCCAGGGATGTCGTGCTAGACACTCGCTTCTCGCGCAACGTGGACTTGCGCTCGCCTCTCGCATCTGCAGCGATGGATACGGTGACCGAATGGGAGCTAGGCGTCGCGCTCGCGCGCACGGGTGGCATCGGCATCATCCACCGCAATCTCTCCATCGAGGGACAGGTCGCCCAGGTCGACAAGGTCAAGCGCTCGGCTAACGGCGTCATCTTAGACCCCGTGACCCTCGCCCCCGAGGTGACGATCGGTGAGGCCCGCAAGGTCATGAGCAGTCAAAACATCTCCGGACTGCCCGTCTGCGCCAACGGCAAGGTGGTCGGGATCTTGACGAGTCGTGACTGTCGCTTTGAGGCAGGGGATGACCACACCGTCGGTGAGATCATGACGAGCGAGAACCTCGTCACTGCGCCCTTTAACACCTCTCTAGAAGAGGCGCGTGAGCTCCTGTTCAGGCACAAGGTCGAGAAGTTGATCCTGATTGATAGTGAAGATCGCCTGCAGGGTCTCATCACGATGAAGGACATCAAGATGCTCGAGAAGTATCCCTATGCGGCGATGGACTCACGCGGTCGCTTGCGCGCAGGGGCAGCGATCGGAGTCCATGACATGGAGCGCGCCGAGGGGCTCGTCAGCGCTGGCGTTGACGTCCTCGTTGTTGACACAGCGCACGGTCATTCGAGCAACGTCATGAACGCCGTCAGGGAGCTCAAGTCCAAGTTTGATGTCGACGTCGTCGCAGGCAACGTAGCTACGGGAGAGGCGGCCGTGGCGCTCATGGAGTCCGGGGTCGATGGCATCAAGGTCGGCATCGGTCCGGGGTCGATCTGCACGACTCGGATCGTCGCTGGCGTCGGCGTCCCGCAATTTACAGCTGTTCAGGATGTGGCTCGAGCGGTCAATGGGGCTGTCCCTGTCATCGCAGATGGCGGCCTCCGCTTCTCGGGAGATATGGTCAAGGCGCTCGCTGCGGGTGCCTCCTGCGTCATGCTCGGGAGTCTCTTCGCTGGCTTAGACGAGAGCCCCGGAGAGACCATCCTCTACAAGGGCAGGACCTTCAAGTCCGTCCGTGGCATGGGTTCGATCGGTGCTATGCAGCAAGGATCGAAAGAACGCTATCGACAAGGAGATGTCAGAGAGGCTGATAAGCTCGTCCCCGAGGGGATCGAGGGCATGGTCCCGTACCGTGGCCCGCTCGCCGCTTATGTCCACCAAATGAACGGAGGGATCCGTGCAGGCCTCGGCTATGTCGGCGCAGCGACGATCCCTGACCTCTGGGAGCGGGCTCGCTTTGTGCGATTGACCGCGGCCGGAATGAATGAGAGTCATCCTCATGATGTCTCCATCACGAAAGAATCCCCTAACTACTATCACGCAGAATGACCGCTGATATGCGCGGAGTGCTCGTCATCGACATGGGCACCCAATACACCCAACTCATCGCTCGTCGTGTTCGAGAGGCAGGCACCTGGTGCCAAGTGACGACCCCAGATAAGGTCCTCGAGGTCGCGGCCCTGATGGACCTCGGCGGTCTCATCCTCTCTGGCGGTCCCTCGTCGGTCTACGACGAGGGAGCGCCGAACCCTGACGCAAAGCTCTTCGATCTGGGCGTCCCGGTGCTCGGCATCTGCTATGGCATGCAGTGGATGTGTCAGACCCTTGGTGGGCAAGTCGAGGCGACAGATCAACGCGAGTATGGTCGCACCTTGATGACTGTTAAGACTTCAGAGGGGCTCTTTCAGGGAGTTGAGGGCGAGTCGACTGTCTGGATGAGTCATGGCGATGAGGTCGTCAGCATCCCGGATGGTTTCACGACTCATGCGAGCTCTGATAGCTGCAGCTTCGTCGCTGTGGCTGATCAATCGCGCGGCCTATGGGGAGTTCAGTTTCATCCGGAGGTGACTCACACCGAGCGCGGAAAAGAGATGCTGGTTAACTTCCTCTCTCGTGTCTGTGAGCTCCCCGGCGATTGGTCTGAGGAGTCCATCGTCGAGCGTGAAGTGAGCAAAGTGCGCGCGCAGGTCGGTGAGACTGGCGAGATCATCTTGGGCCTCTCTGGTGGAGTCGACTCCTCGGTGGCAGCGATGATCCTAGACAAGGCGATCGGCAGCCGCTTGCACTGCATCTTCGTCGACAATGGCCTGCTCCGTAAAGGTGAGCGCGAGGCAGTCGAGGCGATGTTCGGTGAGCACATGAACCTTGATCTGACGGTCGTTGATGCTCGAGAGCGCTTCTTGAATCGCCTCAAAGGAGTCAGCGATCCCGAGGAGAAGCGCAAGCACATCGGCTACGAGTTCGTTGAGGTCTTCCGTGAGGAGGCGAAGCGCTTTAAGAACGCCGGCTTCCTCGGGCAGGGGACGCTCTATCCAGACGTGATCGAGTCAGTCGCTGCGCATGGTGGCAACACGGCGGTCATTAAGTCACACCACAATGTGGGCGGTCTCCCTGACGACTTGGAGATGGAGCTCGTCGAGCCGCTGCGTGAGCTCTTCAAGGATGAGGCACGCCGCATTGGCCGCTTCATGGGCTTGGACGCGACCCTGGTAGATCGGCAACCTTTTCCGGGCCCAGGCCTCGCTGTTCGTTGCTTGGGTGAGATCACCCCTGAAGACCTCGCGCTCTTACGCGAAGCCGAC
>JAPKBY010000366.1 GCA_028823185.1 Planctomycetota bacterium | reverse complement strand
T
Source organism: Planctomycetota bacterium (assembly GCA_028823185.1). GTDB lineage: Bacteria > Planctomycetota > UBA1135 > UBA1135 > JAKVCE01. The sequence goes on along the minus strand of JAPKBY010000366.1, from coordinate 2,773 downwards.
CAAGCTGTCTCGTCGACGCCTACAAGCGCTCCGAGATCGAAGCTAAGAGCGGCCTCGGGATCTATGCCCTGACCTCGCGCATCGTCGATCGCGCTGAGGCCTCGGAGATGCTGCGCGCCAACGTCGCTTGGTCTGTCGGGCTCGACGGACCGCGGCTGCTCACATTGAACCAGCTCCCAGCTTTCCACGCGGGGCGTCCTCTCGAACATGAAGACGACCTGCGCGGTGATCGCGCCGGCTACTTCGCCACGGGAGAGATCTCGCTAGCGCCTGGCGCCTCCCACACCTGGTGGATGGTGGCCGAGGTCGGGCTCTCCCACGGATCAATCGTAAAGCTCGCCCGCAGCTTGAGCGACGACTTCGATCCAGCGGTCATTGAGAGCGAGCTCGCCAATGCCACTCAAACGCTGCGCTCTATGGTCGCGTCCAGTGACGGCGTGCAGGAGACAGGAGACCGCATCGGCGACCTCCACCACTTCTCAAACACGCTCTTCAACTGCATGCGCGGCGGCCTCTTCCTTCGTGATCACGAGATACCCGTTACGGATCTCCGAGACTTCGCAACGACGCGAAGCAAAGCGCTCTCTGACAGCCAAGCTCAGTTCTTTGACTCCTTGCCAGAGAACATCACAGCCTTAGATCTCTCTCAGAGAGCCTCGACCACGGACGATCCCGCGCTGCGACGCTGGTGCCTCGAATATCTGCCGCTGCGTTTTGGTCGCCGACATGGCGACCCGAGCAGGCCGTGGAACCAATTCTCGATCAAGACTCAGGACGCCGACGGCAACCCCATCCTCCAGTACGAAGGCAACTGGCGCGACATCTTCCAGAACTGGGAGGCCCTCTCTCTGAGCTTCCCCGACTTCATCGAGGGAATGGTGGCGCGCTTCGTCAACGCCTCGACCTTTGACGGATTTAACCCGTTCCGCATCACGCGCGACGGCATCGAATGGGAGGTGCCTGACCCTGAAGATTCCTGGGCCACCATCGGCTACTGGGGCGATCACCAGGTCGCCTACCTGGTGCGGCTCCTCGAACAGTCCGTTCGGGTCCACCCCGGACGTCTTGTCGAGCTGCTAGATCAAGCCGTGTTCAGCTACGCCGACGTGCCTTACCGCATCAGGCCCTATGCGGAGCTCGCGAAGGATCCGTGCAACACGATCGTCTTCGACAGTGAACGAGATCGTCTCGTCCAGTCCCGCGCTGACCAAAGCGGCGCAGATGGGCAGCTGCTGCCTGGTCGCGACGAGACGGTTCTGCACGTCAACTTGGCTGAGAAGCTCCTCGTCCCAGCGCTGTCTAAGCTCTCCAACCTAGTCCCCGACGGCGGCGTCTGGATGAACACCCAGCGCCCCGAGTGGAATGACGCCAACAACGCGCTCGTCGGACTCGGGCTCTCTGTGGTCACCGCGTGCCATCTGCATCGCTACCTCAAAACAGTGCGCGAGCTCCTCGCAGCGCATGATGGCGACCTACAACTTTCGGCTGAGGTGGCAGCGTGGCTCGTAGATCTGAACCAGATCTACGAGGAGGCCGGTGATCCAGCGGCAGACATGAACTCAACGAGACGGCGTGCTCTAGTTGATAGCCTCGGAGTCGCCTTCGAGACCTACCGCAACAAGGTTTGGGAGAGCGGGTTCTCTGCGCCTACCTCCATGAGCTGCGCCGACGCCTTGTCTTTCCTCGACAGGGGCATCGCATGGGTCGCTGCCACCATCCGCTCCAACCGCCGCGACGACGGGCTCTATCACACCTACAACCTGCTCGACTTGAAAGAAGACGGGCAGCTCGGCATCGACCGCCTGAGCCTGATGCTTGAAGGTCAGGTCGCCGCTCTCAGCTCTGGAGTCGCGCGACCTGAAGAGGTCGCGGCCATCGGCGCGGCTCTCTTCGCTAGCCCGCTCTATCGCGACGATCAGCGCAGCTTCATGCTCTACCCCGTGCGCGAGCTGCCGAGCTTCCTCGACCGCAACGCCGTCCCATCTGATTCGGTAGACACGATCCCTCTCCTCTGCGAGCTCATCGAAGCAGGCGAGCCGAGCTTGCTCTCTATCGATCCCAACGGCACCGGACGCTTCCACGGAGACATCAGCAACAGTGACGACGTCGTCGCAGCCCTCGGCCGCATCTCCGATGACCCTGCGTGGACCGATGCAGTAAGCCGTGACCGCGACGCGGTCCTTGCGCTCTTCGAGGCCACCTTCCAGCACCGCGCCTTCACCGGACGCTCTGGCACCATGTACGGCTACGAAGGCATCGGCTGCATCTATTGGCACATGACCTCGAAGCTGCTCCTCGCCATACAGGAGAACGCCGCCGCCGCGCGCCTCCTCGATTCACCTCACGCCGCGACGCTCTCAGCGCTCTATGAGCGTGTGCGCGGGGGACTCAGCGCCTCCAAGACCCCGGCCGAATACGGCGCCTTCCCCGTCGATCCTTACTCCCACACCCGCGGCGATGGCCGCGCGCGCCAGCCCGGCATGACCGGCCAAGTGAAGGAAGAGATGATCACTCGCTTTGGCGAGCTGGGCGTTCGCGTCGAAGATGGCTGCGTCCACTTCGATTCCACTCAGCTGCGCGCAGAAGACCTCTCGGAGGGCAAGCTGCGCTTCACCTTCTGTGGCACCCCCATCGAGTTTGTCCGCGGTCAGAGCGGTCTCCGACTCACAGCGGCTGATGGCACAATCACCGAAGTCGCTGGAGCAGTGCTCGGTCGAGCAGCAAGCGCCGCGCTCCTCTCCCGAACCGGGCAGTGGCAGAGCGTTCGCGTCGG
>JAPKBY010000365.1 GCA_028823185.1 Planctomycetota bacterium | reverse complement strand
CCTCCGATCGCGAGGTCAAAGGTGCGGCCTGTCTGTGACAGCGCCCCTTGGCCAAAGTTTCGTGTGATGGCACCCATCGCCACACCACCGCCAATCTGCATCGGATTCGTTGCGCCACCTTTGCCCGCCGACATCGCTGGTTGAAGATTGCGTGAGAACGCATCACCAAAGGTAGCTGATGAAGATTTATAGCCAGGGGTGTTGGTGTTCGCCAAGTTGTTCCCGATGACATCGAGCCAACCTTGATGAGCATTTAATGCGCTGAGAGCTGTGTAGAGTGAGCCAGACATAGATCAACCCTCCGAACCGTTATCAGCTGCGTCGTCGCCACCAGAATCATCTCCCGAGCCGGACCCTTCCGTGATCTCCAAGACATTCCCAAGCGGCACGTCAACACCCTCGATATTCAAGATGGCGATGCCCTCTTTAATTTTCACGGATTGCACGCTGCCGATGTTTTCTTCACCAGTGTCCGGGTTGAAGTAAGTCACGTCTTTCCCGATCAATGACGAGCTCTGCGTTAATTGACTCATCAGCGCGTTTCCTTGCTGGAGCACCGCGAGCCCGACCATGTTGTCGTTGAGGTTTTGAATCCCTTCGAGCTCAGAGAGCTGGGTTAATTGCGCGATGAACTTGTCATTGTCCATCGGTGACATGGGATCTTGGTTCTTCAGTTGCTGCACAAGCAGCTCCATGAAGGCTTCCTTTCCCATCTCGGAACTACCGACGGGGTCGGCGTAGGAGGTGTTGTTGTTACTGATACCTTGAATGCTCATAAGAGTTCTCTCCGGGTCAGGCGAAATAGTCGACCTCTTCATCATTCATGAAGAGCCGGTGAATTTTTGTGGGAACGGACTCTTCAACATGAAGGTCCTCTGATTGATCTCTGTCTTCTCCATCAAAGCCGAGGCTGAGCTCGAGGTCTGCGTCTTGGAACCCTCGATCACCGAGCGCCGCTTGCAGCTCTGGCATGTATTGCTCGAGAGCGGCGAGCGCTTCGGGAGTCTCTGCTCGTACGACCGCTTGAACTTGATCGCCATCTACAACGATGCGGATGGAGACTCTGCCAAGCTCAGCGGGCTTGAGGTTTACCGTCGCCGACCTGGTCTCAGGTGAAAGCTGAAGTCGCACCTGCTTTAAGATGTCGGAGGCTTGTTCGCGTTCCGGCGTGGGAGCTGCCTCCTGCGCCTTTGCTAGGCTCGGCTTCTTCTCTGTCTCCTTCGGTTGTGCTCGCCCGGTTGCGCTCGCAGAGAGCTCTGCTCCCCGCTGCGTCACGCTCGAGGTCTTCGTCACCGCGCCCCCTCCGCTACTGCGGCGCGTGCTCACTGACGGCGTCACGATCGATTGGGTCGCAGCTGACACTAAAGCTGGAGCCTCTTGCTCTGCTCCTTTTAACGCGACCTGCTGTTGTTCTATGGATGTCTTCGAGGTGACTTTGCTCGATGACTTTTGTTCTAACTTGGCTGCGAACTCTCCTAGCTCGGAGTTCGCGCCGCCCACCTGGCCTTGCAGCTCCCCGGGCTTCACACCAGGGCTCGCGGCGCTCCGATTGGATCCGCGACTTCCACGGCTGCCTCCTCGGCGACCCCTTTGAGTCGACCCCTCTCTACCTTCTTCTTTGCTGCGAGCCTCATTTTTACGCTCCGCTTGCACCTCTTCTGAACGACCGCCCCTAGCTTGGGACTCGCGTGTCACAGCGCCGTTGCGTGCTCTTGAATAGCTCTTCGCCAGCCCCGCTTTGCCAGGAATCAGCTGTTGAGGGTCTATTTGTGCTCTCTTTTGGATCGGTTCCATAGTCCCCCTGACTAAGCACTCCGCTTGCCAAGCTCTGCGGTGGTCGCTTAAGTAGCTATGTAGCAAGGGGTTATGTGCTCTTGTTCATAAATCAAGCTCCACCCATATAGCGAAGACCTTTCCTGTCTTAGGTGGAAGGAAGTCCATGCCTCGAAACAAATTCCCACCCACCGCCGTCGTATTAGCTCTTCCCGAGGTCTCTCTCCTCCTCTTTTCCTCCGCCCGTGTATCCTCAATGTATGGCCTTGGCTTTGAGTCTTTGCCTTAGCCCTTCTTAGTAACGCTCAATTCGCCTCTGCCCGTGGCTCAAAGCTCCCTATTCCATGCGATCAGCTCTCATTCATCACCTGCTCTACGCACTCTCCGCTTGCGCCATGATGTTGGCTCCAGCCATGGGCCAGCACTCCCAGGTCTCCTCGGTCGCTGTTGATCCGATGAACCCAGATCAGCTCTGGGTCTGCAATAAGTTCAATCGCTCAGTCTCCCTCGTAGACGTCTCCACCGACCAGGTGATCGCCGAAGTGCGTGTCGGCAATTGGCCGCGCTCTTGTTCTTTGAGCGCGGACGGATCGAAGCTCTTTGTCGCCTGCCAACGCGGCAATGTCGCCGAAGATCAAAACTCGGTTCTAGGGATGCCGGCCAACCCCGTCTTCGGCGCTGTCACTGTGATCGACACCCAAGCTAGGCAGCTAAGCGACGTTATCTATGACGTCGGCGTCGAGCCCTATGGCATAGCGGTCGCCCCCAATGGCAAGTGGTTTGCTGTGAGTGGATTCCGTTCCGGCACGATCAAATTCTTCGACGCCGTGACTCACGCGCCGCTCCTTGATCATCAGTACAACCGAAACCTCAACTTCATCGCCCCGCCGCTGACCATCAAAGATGTCGATGAAAACCGAGATGGCCTCGCTGACCTTGGCGACCCCCGCGGCTTCACCATTCGCTCAGACAGCCAAGTGCTCTATGTCACGCATCATAAGTCTCCGTACCTCTC
>JAPKBY010000364.1 GCA_028823185.1 Planctomycetota bacterium | reverse complement strand
CCCGGACTCTGGCCAGGCGAGCTCCTCGGCGCGTGCCTCCGGGATGTCTCCGCGCGCGAGAGTCCACGGCGAAGCGGTCAACTCTTCAACACCGACAGGCCGAAGATCCAGCGGCTCACCACCGATCTCTCCCTCAAAGGTGATGTTGTTGCCCCTGCACCAGAAGACCCACTCCAACCCACCTGACAGGAGCTCCGTCTCCAGCCTCAGCTCTGTGCGCTCCAGGTTCATCTCGAAGCGCTCCTCCGGGACGAGCGGCTGAGTGATGAAGTTGGCGTCGAAGAGATCATCCGTGCGCACGTTTATGCTGAGCTTGGAGCCGATCTCCCCGCGAATCCGCAGGTGGAAGCGTCCGACTTGAAGCTGCTCCCAGCGGAAGGCGTCGAGAGCTGCGCGTGCTCTCGCGACCACGTCCGGGTGGTCCTCTACGATGTTCACGAGCTCAGCGGGGTCCGCCTCTGTGTCGAAGAGGTGCTCAGTGTGGAACACGGGGTCGTGGAGGTATTTGAAGCGTCCCTCGACCCATCCTTTCTGCGCCGAGCTGTCGTAGGTCGGATACTCGATGAAGAAGGCCCCATCCTCTGGCGCGTCAACTGCGAGACGGTCGACTCCTTGAAAGCTCTCTGGCGGGGTGATCCCCAGCGCCCCGAGGAGCGTCGGCGCGAGATCGATCGCAGCGACAGGTCGCTGGACGACACGCCCGATGTCCCGGCCTGGGATCCTAAGGATCATCGGTACATGGACCTGATCGTCGTAGAGCGTGTAGCCGTGGTGGTAGTGATCGTGGTCGCCAAGCCCCTCGCCGTGATCAGCGATGAAGGCGACGATGGTGCGATCCCACTGGCCGCTCTCCTTGAGCGCCTCGATCACCTCGCCGACGGCGGCGTCCATCTCTGCGATCTCGGCGTCGTAATAGTCGATGACATAGCGCTTATCTGCATCTGTCAGCTCCGGCGCGGGAGGTGGTCCCTCGTGCGCGAACCAGCGCCTGCCTGGGCGCGGATCCAAGACCTCGAAGGGAACCTCTCCTCCACGAGCACCTGAGAAGCGCCCGTCATATTCCTCATCCGTGAACTCCTCGCGAAAGGAGTCCTCCGTCGAGTAGGGCAAATGCGGATCCATGATGTGCCAGAAGAGGTGCCACGGAGTCTGCGTGTGCTCCTCAATGAAGCTGCTCACACGCGGCGTATCACGCTGGACAGACTCCATCGCCCAGGCCGCCTGATAAGAGGCGTAGCCCTGATCCAATCCATAGCGAGGAGAGATCAACCCGTTCGCGACGATCCCTGCCGTCTCATATCCATTGCGCGTCAGCACCTCGGCGATGGAGATCGTGTTCGGATCGATCGGCTCCCACTCATCGTGCCCACCGCGACCTGCGCCGTGCACTGATGGGTAGAGTGATGTCAGCGTCGAGGAGAAGGACGGCAAGGTCCATGGCGCCTGCGAGCGCGTATTGGAGAAGCGCACCCCAGCGTCAGCGAGCGCTGCGAGGTTTGGCGTCGTATCTCGCTCATAGCCAAACACGGAGAGGTGATCCGCACGCAGCGTGTCCACCCCGATAAGGAGCACATTAAACCCGGGGACCTCTCCAAGCGTCGGCTCTATGCGCGGGTCACTGAGGAGCACCGCGTCCATCTCATCAGGCTCATCGTCAACGTCCCGCAAGCTGAAGACCAGCTTGCCCTCGCGACCCGCCACCGGCCCGAGATCAACCACCCGCTCACCCCACGCTCGATCATCTCGCTCGTTCTTTGGGTCGAAGTCGAACTCCTGCAGCTGTGAATCCACACCGTCGGCGCCCTCAAAGCTCACGTTGAGCAGCACGCCGTCGCCGCGGACGCGACGAGCCTCTGGCAGCCCTGTCAGGCCGAATCTAAGTCGAGGCCCATGCTCCGCCGAAGGCATTTGCAGGGGGAACGCCATCCGCCCGGGGCACATCAAGAGCACCGCATCCCGGACCTCACCCCTCTGATTCACGCGCAGCCGCCAAGGGTCGCGCTCCTCGTTGCCATCGTTCGGCTTGTACTTCTGAATGACGTGCTCGAGCAGCTCTCGCTCACTGAGCCGAAACAGCTCAACGCGCACGTCATCAAAGCGCGTGACGGCCTCCGCAGATCCGCCGCTGCGATGCAAGAGCTGCACCTCCACAGTCTCGGTGTCCGAATCCGTGAGGAGCTCCACCTCGATGCGGTCCCAACCCGACGGATCGTGTCGCCTAGAGACGCGCGCCGACGAGCGCGGTCTGCGGCTAACCGCGCCCGGATCATCAACTCGCGCACGGTGTTCCAACACCCGCAGCGCCTCTCGTGAAGTGGCGTCCTCCGCGAGCGGGTTTCCTTCGAGCTTGACCCGTGCGCTCACGATGAGGCGCATGCGCCCCTCACAAGGGAAGAGCAGCGCGCAGGGGCTGCGGTCCTCCTCGACGTCGGGGCCGAGCCGCAGCGAGCCGCCTTCCAAGCCTCCGCTAGGATCGATCGTCGGCATCCAACTCAACCCGGGGAGGCCCCACTTGAGTCGCCGTCCATCGGGTCTAGCGAACCAGAGCTCGTCAGGTTTGGACTCGCTGAAATCATAATCCCAGAGGTCTGAGGACTCGCTGGTCGGCTCAGAGTTCGCTCCGAGGACTGGGGCTTGCTCCACCCGATCCATGAGATCGAAGAGGCGCACACGCACAGGCTGCGCTGCTTCCTCAGCACAGGAGCTCACGCCAACGACCGCCAAGAGAAGAACGAGTCCGAGTGAGATACGGCCTTGAATCATGAGTGACCTCCAGTGTCTATGAGTGTGGCGCC
>JAPKBY010000363.1 GCA_028823185.1 Planctomycetota bacterium | reverse complement strand
AATCATCTCGCGCCGTAACACAGCTTGGGTTTGATTGAGGAGCCGCTCCTCTACAAAGCCGTTGAGCAGGTTGAGGATCTGCGGGACGTTCGCGTCTTGGTGAGACGCAGAGATCTGTCCTCGATCGCTCTGGCCAAAGTCGCGCAGGAAATGTCCGCCTGGAGCTGGAGAGCGGAGGTCTGAGGCGCGTGCGACATAGTTGACTCGCAAGCGGTCACGACCTCTCGCGCCCTCGACGCCGAGGTCACGCAGCTCTGCGATGATGCGTTCAGAAGAGACAGCATCTCCGCGCTTTCGCGCTCTCTTTAGTTGCTGAGAGAGGGCTTGCACACGCGGCATTCGAGTGGAGGAGTCAGAGTCTTTCTCTCTTTGTTTGGCCTCTCGATAGGCCTGCGGGTCTCGATAGCGAAGGATCATAGAGTCTAGCTCTTTCTCAAATTCGTCCTCGCTCATGGTGAGCATGTCATCGAATTGTCTGTAGACATCTAGGGCTACTGAATCAGGGTCTATCAGTGTCCCGTCTATGTCAGGGATCACTAAGGTGAGCATAGAGTCCCACACTTGTTCGGCTGACATGCGCTTGAGCATGGGGGCTTGGAAGGCGAAGTCGGCATGGTCGATGACGCTGCTTCGCTGATAGGCATCTGTTGAGTAGAGCACGGCGAGGAAGGCACGCAGGTCGTAGTCGAGCTCGCGCATCAACTCTTCGAGGTGCGTCATCAGGGCGGGGATGGCGGCCTCTGAGTCGTCTTTGATCTCATCTACGGGTTCGATCAGTCCGACCCCGAAGGCTCGCTTCCACATCCGGTTTGCGATGACGGTCGTGAAGCGCGGCGTCTCTTCGGAGGTCAGCCACTCTGCAAAGGCATCTCTTGAGCTGATTTCTTTGGGGCTGTCCGGGTCTTCGCCTTTGAATCTGCGCATCCGGCGCCTCAGCGCAGGATCCGTAGGTGGAATGAAGGGGGTCAGCCCGGGGTCGGTGCCGAAGATCGTGTGTGCCTTCACGATGTCCCCAGGCTCAGCGTCATCATACTGGTAGTCATCGGGGAGCTTGGACAGGCCTGTGCCGCTGCCCTTGATCCCTGTCGCGACCGGCTCGAAGAGCTTCCTGAATGCTCCCTTCGCCGCGCGTCCCTGCTCCTCCATCTTCTCTTCTAAGATGGGCTTGTAGTGGCTCGCTTCAGGGAAGTCTGCTGCTCGGAAGATGTAGTCGATGTCACCTATGAAGGCGACCATCTCGTAGTACTGCCGCTGGGTCCATTTGTCGAAGGGGTGATTGTGGCACTGCGCACACTCGAGCCTTGTTCCTAGGAAGACCCGCACGGTGTTCGACATGCTGTCTTCGGGCATGTTTCGATCTCTGAGGAGGAGGCCCGTAGCGCCGTTTCCTTCCGCGTGCCCTGGCCCATTTGCCGTTAGCAGATCCGCGACCCACTGGTCATAAGGTGTGTTCTTCGCGAGCGTTTCTTTCATCCAATGGATGAATGGTTCACCGGAGGTCCTCAGGGCGAGATTGGACTTGATGCGGAGGATGTCGCTCCAGTAGTTGAAGGAGTTGCTCTGAAATCCGGGAGAGTCCAAGAGCTCGCGCACGAGTTGGTCGCGTTTGTCTTCCTCTCTCGAAGCGAGGAAGGAGTCAGCCTCTCGGTTCGTTGGGATGCGCCCTGCGATGTCTAGGTAGGCGCGCCGAACAAAGATTTCATCTGATGCAGCCGGCGGGATGGTGACACCCGCTTTTGCGAGGTGTTGCTCGATGAGTTCATCTACGCGCGCAGCGGCTTCATTCGTAGCGCTAGTTCCCTCAGGTTGCGTTAGCCCGAAGAGGGAGAGGACGGACAAGAGTGAGCATGTCGTTATGATCTTCATGTTGATTGCATCGCGGAGCGCACAATGGTCTTCATCGCGAGCATCGCCATAGTAGGGCATGACGAGCCACAGTTACTTCTATCGGTCAGCTTGAGAGCACAATCAACGCTTTGGTGGCCAACAAGTTCCGATCTAGTTGGCAATTGTTGCGTTCAAAAAGCCGACTGGAGGGCTCGTTGAGGCAGATCTCAGGCGATCACGTCACGGATCAACTCAGGCTCAATGACCCCAGTCAGCTTTCTGTCTAGGCCGCCAAAGGGGTAGGTGAGTTGATGGTGATCGAGACCCATGAGGTGGAGGATGGTCGCGTGGAGGTCTCGGATGTGATGGCGATCGACTGCAGCTTCCATCCCGAGCTCATCAGTCTCCCCGACGGGTCCCGGTCTGACGCCTGCGCCAGCAAGCCACATCGTGAAGCCTTTGGGGTTGTGGTCTCGACCGCTCGTGCTCGCGACCTGTCCGGGGCTAGCTTGTTGGCTGACAGGTTGACGGCCAAATTCCCCGCCCCATATGACGAGCGTCTCGTCTAGCAGGCCGCGCTGCTCGAGGTCAGTGAGCAAGCCGGAGATGGGGCGGTCAACCTCTGGGCAATGGATGGAGAGGTTCTCTTCTACGCCGTGGTGTGCATCCCAGGTCTGCTGCTGGTGCCCGCCGCCGTGATAGATCTGAACGAAGCGAACGTCGCGCTCAATCAGGCGACGTGCGATGAGGCATTGACGACCGAAGACTGCGGAGCCGACCGCGAGGGAGTGATCAGGTGCGGGGTCATTCATCCCGTACATCTCGCGAGTGCGCTCGTCTTCCGCGCCTACATCAAGGGCCTCTGGTGCGGCGGCTTGCATGTTCCATGCGAGCTCGTGACTGGCTGCCCGAGCAGAGAGCTCTGATGAAGGTCCGTGCTCGCTGAGGTGAAGCTCGTTGAGGAAGTTGATGGT
>JAPKBY010000362.1 GCA_028823185.1 Planctomycetota bacterium | reverse complement strand
GGATGAAGATCAACTGAGTCCAAATAAGGACCCATAGCCATAGGCGTGTGAGCCAAGATCTCGCCCTGCTTAACCAAAGAGACACGGTCCATACCGCGATAATCCCCTCGCTGTGACCTTTGTTCGCTTGGCTCCGAAGAGACCGCAGCGGGCTCCACCTCCGCGATCTCCATGCTCAGCTCAACGGGAGCGACCTGTAACACAGGAGCTTGGGCTGGATTCTGCGCAAATTGCGAGAGGTCCAAGAGCTCGCCCTCTGACGGAGCGGGCTCTAGAGAGGCCATCTCTGGGGGGCTCATGACCTCATTCGGCCAAAAGACAGAGGTGAGCAAACCGGCTGTACATAGGAGCAGGATCAGTGCGCGCGCTTTCATAGTGTCAACATCTGTGCGATGGCCAAGGAGAACACCTTCAAGACGCTCCTCTTACGCGAAGAGCATGACTTCAAGGAGAGTGACGATACTCCCGACTGAGGAGACTCGGATCAAGGCACACCTTGGGTCTTCCTGCACCAGTCCCAAAAGACGGGTCTCTGGGCCCGCTCAATGCCTCAAGTGGCAGAGCAAAATAGACTCCCGACGGGCCTCTTCAAGTGGTCCCGGAACCATTGGTTCCAGGTGGGCTTGGCCCCTGCGAGGGAATGCCTCGCGGTGAGGCAGGTGCCCTGATTGATTCTCATAAGGCTCCGGGGATCGTAATGAAGAGACCACGACGGGTGCCTATCCCGACATTAACAGCGACCCTAGAACCCCACAAGCCAGATCCTCCATTGAATCCGACCTGAGAGGCACGTCCTCCCCCTCGAGAGTTAGGTCGCCTGAAGGCTGAAGTGGAGCACTCCCTCACCAACATTCACTTTCTCAGCACTTTCGTTCATCTCTGCCTCAGCAAAAGAGACCGCGAGAACTTCTGCTGCGATCTCATCAGCGTGCACTCTTATGGCCTCTGCTAGCACAGCGTCATCCGTTTGCCAACGGACGCCGATCCTATCGACGACGTCGAAGCCGGCAGCCTTTCGAGCGCTTTGTAGCGCACTCGTAAACTCACGCGACATGCCCTCAGCGAGCAATTCGGGAGTCAACTCTGCATCAAGAACGATCGTGACCTCCCCGTCAGTCGCGACGACTGCGCCTTCTAGGGCATCTCGATGGAGTTGAACATCTTCCAGCTTCACGGGCTCCTCGAGCACTAGCAGCGCCTCTCCGGCCTCGAGCGCAGTCACCTCACTCTCTCCCCAGCCAGAGATCACAGCTGCCGCCTCTTTCATCCTCGGGCCAAATCGCTTCCCGAGCTCCCTGAAGTCTGGCTTGACCTCGACTCGACTGAAGGCCGCCTCATCAGCTTCAACCTCAACAGACTTCACGTTCAACTCTTCAATGATCAGGTGCGCGAGCGCTGCTGCGTCCTCTCGCACCTCTTCACTGCGATGAACTACCGTCAACTGAGCGAGGGGCTGACGAACCTTCAGGCGATGCTCCTCTCTGAGCTTCCTTCCAAGGGTCACACAAGACCTGGCCACCGCCATTCGCCGCTCAAGCACGACATCGATCGCGTCGACATCGACCGTCGGATAATCGCACCAGTGAATGCTCGCAGGTGCGTCCTCGTCCACGGGACGCGTCAGGCGTTGGTGTGCCTCCTCAGTGAGGAAGGGCATATATGGCGCCAGGAGGCGCGAGAAGGTCTGCAAGACCTCGAAGAGGGTGAAATAAGCGCTCGCCTTGTCCGCGTCTCCGCCAGCTTTCCAGAAGCGCCTTCGGGATCGCCTCACATACCAGTTCGTGAGATCGTCTACGAACTCCACTAGGCGCGGGACGACGTTGTAGATGCGATAGGCCTCCATCTCCGTGTTCACGTCTCGGACGAGGCTCTGAAGCACGCTCAAGGCCCAGCGGTCGATCTCTGCCCGCTCTTTGAGCGGTGGGCACTCCCAAGTCCGCGGGTCGAAGCCGTCGATCTCTGCATAGGTCGTGAAGAAGCTGAGGCTGTTCCAGAAAGGAAGCACCACCGTCCTCAAGACCTCCTTGAGCCCTCGATCATTAAAGGTCAGGGGCTCACCCCGAACGACCGGGGAGCTGACCATATACGCGCGCAAAGCATCCGCCCCGTACTCCTCCAGGATGTCTGTCGGATCGGGGAAGTTGCGCTTGCTCTTGGACATCTTCTGCCCATCAGAGGCGAGCACCATCCCGTTCACGATCACATTGCGATAGGGGCTCTTCCCGAAGAGAGAGGTCCCGAGAACGAGCAGGGTGTAGAACCACCCGCGAGTTTGATCGAGCCCCTCTGCGATGAAGTGCGCTGGGAAGAATTCATCCAGCGAATCAGTACGCTTGAAGGGGTAATGAGACTGCGCATAAGGCATCGAGCCCGACTCAAACCAACAGTCAAGGACCTCTGGTGTGCGACGGTAGGTCTTCCCATCTCGCGAGATAGTGAGCTCATCGATCACGTGCTTGTGAAGATCGGTGACCGTCTGTCCAGTCAACTCCTCGAGCTCGGCCTTCGAACCGATACAGATCGTGTCAGACGGGTCGTCTTCGTTGATCCAGATCGGGATACAGGTCCCCCAGAAGCGGTTTCGGGAGACATTCCAGTCCATCGCGTCACGCAGCCAGTTTCCGAATCGAGCCTCACCGACGGCCTTCGGGATCCAACCGACCTGATCATTGTTCGCGACTAGGTCATCACGAATGTCTTCGACCTTCACATACCACGCGTCGATCGCGCGGTAGATGAGGGGCGTGTCAGTGCGCTCACAGAATGGATAGCTGTGAGTGATGGTCGCGTGAGCGAAGAGCTTCCC
>JAPKBY010000361.1 GCA_028823185.1 Planctomycetota bacterium | reverse complement strand
CTGCGCAGCATGTCTAGGGATTGTAAGACCCCTGGAGATGCAGGCGCTTATGCGATCGCGATCGGTTTGCGGTCTGATATTGGGGCAGCCGATCTCCTGCAAGAGCGGCTCGACTCATTTGCAGACGGGCAAGCACGCGGAGATCTCTCTCTCGCCCTAGGACTCCTCGGAGAGGTCGGGAACGTCCCCTCCTTGCAGCAGATCTTCAGCGAGGCCGTCTATCAGCCTCATCTCTTCTCGAGAGTCGTCATCGCTCTGACGCTCTGTGGAGACAAGTCTCTGGTTCCGACCCTGGTGAAGAAGATGGACGGGACGAACAGTTCGTCTCTGCGAGCAGTCTTTGCTTGGGCGCTGGGGCATGTTGGAGACGCGCGAGCGATCCAGCCCTTAGTCGAGCTCTTGGGAGACGAGGAGCAGACCACGCTGCTTCGGATCCAGGTGGCGAATGGCCTCGGCTTCGTCTGTGACTCAGAGGAGGTGCCGTGGAGCACATCCTTGAAGCAGGCTGCGAACTACCTCACACGCGCTGAGACCCTCTTGGGCGGCTCTCCCTCAGGCGTGCTCGAGATATAAAGCGCGTTCCCAGGTCATTGGTTCTCCCCAGAGAGGGGGGGGGACGCTACCGTACCGCGCCTCACGAGGTCTCTTGGCCTCATTGGTGTGCCTATGTCTGATCTTCAAAACCTCTTCGTAACCTGCGCCCCTGGCGTCGAACCCTTCCTTGATGCCGAGATGGAGGGGATGCGTCTTCGCAAGCGCGAGCGACAGGTCGGAGGTGTCAGCTTCGAGGGAGGCTGGGCTGAGATCTGGCGGGCAAACTTAGGGCTGCGAACAGCGATCCGTGTGCTCTCGCGGGTCAGTCGCTTCATCGCTCGTGATTCGGACGAGCTCTACCGCCACGTGATGAGCGTGGACTGGTCTCAGTATCTCGGCCCTGAAGCTACCATCGCGGTGCGCGCACACTCGCGTGACTCAGCGCTCGATCACACGCTCTTTGTCGAGCAGCGCGTCAAGGACGCCATCTGCGATCAAGAGCGAGCGAAGACAGGCGAACGACCGTCCGTTGACAAGAGCTCGCCGACATTGCGAATCCACGCACACATCTTCCGTGATCGTGTCACGCTCTCGATCGACACCTCGGGAGACTCCTTGCATCGTCGGGGTTATCGAGAGATCCAGGGGCGCGCGCCGCTCTCGGAGTCGCTCGCGGCAGCGCTGATCATGTCAACCGGTTGGGATCAACGTCAGCCCTTCCTCGATCCCTTCTGTGGCTCAGGGACCTTCTTGGTTGAGGCCGCTTGGATGGCGATGGATCGCGCACCTGGCCTCGGGCGTAGCTTCGCCTTTGAGAAGTGGCCCGGACATGATGAGCGCGGCCTCGAGATCTTTCGCCAGAAGCTGAACGACCGCGTGAAGCCGCTCGGAAAGCGCGTGATCTGGGGCGGAGACGTCGACCGACAGACCGTGGAGGCTGCGCGTCATAACATCGAGCGAGCGGGACTCTCGGAGAGCGTTCAAGTAGAGGCCTGCGATGCCCGCTCATTCTCTCCTCGTCATGGATGGAACGCGCAGGTGATAGCGAACCCTCCCTATGGGGAGCGGGTGGGTGAGGAGCGCAAGCTCGGCGAGGTCTATGAGGGCTTTGGCGCCGCCTTGATGGAGCATGCCGAGGGTTTCAAGGTGTCTCTGCTCTCAGGTAACCCGAGCCTCACTCGTCGCTTGCAGCTGCCGAATCCGACCAAGTGGATGGACATCATGAACGGCAACCTGGCTTGTCGATTGCTCAGCTGGGAGCTCTAGCGACTGCCTCAATCCTTGGGCTGCTGCTCCTCGGACTCCTTCTCTCTCTCGCGTGCCTTACGGCGCTCTTCTCGGTCGAGGCGTCGCTGCTCTTTGCGCGCTTCACGAGCGACCAGCTCTTCTTCTTTTACGCGTGTAGCGATCTCCTTTAGGCGAGCGGCTGCTCTCGCGCGATCGAAGAGGAAGTCAGCTTGCGTGACGCGCTCTTGGTCGATCACGAGCAGGTCTGCGGTGAGGAGGCAGAGCGCGCTAGAGCCGATGGCTGTCAGGTGAAGATTGTCGGCTTGGAGCAGCGTAGGCAGCTCCTCGGGCTCGTAGCGAAGCCCCCTCAACTCAATGGTCTCCCCTGATCTGATCTTTCCGAGCATCATGGCGAGCGGGATGATCTGCGCGTTGGAGCGCTCCATCACCCAAGCTTTGAGGCGTTTGTTTAAGAGGACGAGCGTCTCTTCACTCGGGATCATCTCTTTGCTGAGGAGGGGTCTGCCCATGTAGCCGCCCTCTAGGGCCATGGACATATCAGGCATGTCGCCGAGCAAGACTGGACACTCCAGCCGCTCGAGCTCACTGAGCGCGAGCTCTAGATGTTGGAGGCGTCTAGCCTCAGACTTGCTCCCGTATGCGTACCAGAACAGGAAGTCGATCCCGATGAAGCAGGTCGCGTCGGCCTTGAGGCTGGCATCGATGATGCGCTTGCCGGCTCCGCGTGGGTCCATGAAGAAGCGTGAGTCACCTAGCGGAGTGAAGTCAGCTCCCTCCTTTAGGCAAATAGCTTCGAACACGTGGGAGAGCTTCACAGAGGTGTCTAGCTCTTTGCCGAGGCCGAAGCCGTCAGAGACGCTCGCGCCGGCCACGACGGCTCGGGTGAGGACGTGCTCCTCTGATGCTTCCGCAGGCGCGAGCGCGTCTTGAGAGAGCTCGCTCGCTCGCGCAGCGGGCGCGAAGCTGCTGAAGAGGCAGAGGGCTAGGAGCGTGAGGAGGTGGCTCATGCGCCCCATGCTACTCC
>JAPKBY010000360.1 GCA_028823185.1 Planctomycetota bacterium | reverse complement strand
GGGTGAGCTTCGCAGAAGCCGCGATACTCAAAGAAAGCACGCGCGCTGATCGGACAGCTCGGGGAGTGCTTGAACAGCAGGAGACGCTCCGCCGCGAGGAGGGCTTGAAGGTCAGCGTCTTCAGGGAGTTGGGTGATAGCCATGAGGGGGACAGGTGCTGAGGAGAGCGTGGTAGGGGAGTCGAAGGATCAGAGGAGGAGCGTTCAGTCTAGCTATCTACGATGTGTAGCCAACGATGGCGTTACGAAGATCGCTCCTCAGCGCTCGAGTCTCGTTGGTGTCAAAATTGAAACTGCGAAGACGCTAATTTCTCATCAACCGCAAGGCCTTTAGGCCTAAGCGCTTGGACGCTCCCCAGCTCGATTATTGTGACTGCCTCCGCGACTTAATGTGCTGGTCCGTTGACCTGAGAGGCGAGCGCGCTACAGTTTGTCTCCGTCCAAAAGTGGGCTTCGGGGTTCAAGTGCCCAATTTTTCGGCGTTTTTGACGCTTATTCGTGGGTAAGGACTGTCTTCAGAGCTAACGCGTGGTCGCGCGGAAAGCTCTTCTAATACAAACGATTAACCAAGCAGAACGATTAAATGAGAAGAAGAGCTGACGATTGCCTGGCAGGAAATAGGGCAAAAAATTTAGAGATATTACGCACGGACGGCCCCCTTTTTAAGCTGACGGTTGGTGACTCGAGCCAAAAATCTTCCACTAAAGGGGGGTGTTCCTGATGGACCCTAGCGAGATGCGAGACGCTTCGTACCACCTCAAGCAACTCGAACGGCGCCTCTTCAACCTTGACTCTGAGGGGCTCTTGTTCGAGCGTCTCGACGAGAGGGGGATCGAGTGGGCGATGAAGACAGGGGGGGGCGGGTGGGCGATGAAGACAGGTGAGACGCAGCCTGATGGGTTAAAACCCCTCCGAAACGACTTGGACCGATGGCTGACAAGGGACTTCGTGCTCCCGGACGGCTCCTTTGCGCCCAAGTTTCGGAGAGGTCGATATAGGGAAGGTGAAAACGAAGCCTGGAGGTACTGGAGGCGATGGGATCAGATCTGTCAAATGAGGAACTCCTTCGGGATGGGCGTGTTTGTGGGCGCTGGCCTCTTCAGCCTGGTGGAGCATGCGCATGAGCAGGAACATGGCCAGCAGGCCTATGCGCTCGAGGTCAGCGTGGAGTCTGCCCTAGAGCTGCTTCCTGGTTCTTCATTCTCTCCGGACTTGATCGAGAGCTCCTCCGAGCTATGGCCCAAGAGAATGCAGGACCTCCTCTCTGATGTGTGGACGCGAACATCGATTGGCCTTGTCCTTTCTCCAATCCCAAGGATGCACGGGTTTTTCGGGGCTGAGTCGGCGTCTCTGACCCCTCCGAGGCTCAATTCAGCGAAGCGCTGCCTGATGTTGGCTGGGTTGATCTCCTCTGGATTAGAGCTCCCTCCCGAGCAGGAGGAGGATGTGCAATTGGAGAGATCTGGCGATGTGAACCTCATTAATCTGAGTGATGAAGCGCTCGAAAACCTTCTCGGACAGGCGCATTTACGGGAGTCCATCCAAGAGGAGTTGAGGTATCGCTTGAGGAACAACCGCTTGGGGAGGATGCTGGCTCATCTTGAGAGGACTTCGAAGGATGAGCATGAAGACAATGGAGCTGCCGGGGATGAGTGAGACCGGCATAGTTCAGACCCAATTCCTCGGATGGGGAGACGGTCTCATAACCCGTGCAGCGGACTGGCTCATCCAGACATATGGGGATGAGCTCGGCTCTGTCCTCGTCGCAGTGCCTGGCGCGCGCGCAGGTCGCGTGCTCTCTGAGGAGCTCGCCCGTCGAGCTTCTCCTGATGCGGCGACCCCAAGGATCCTCACTCCAGGCTCTATGACGGACGAAGCCCTCGATCTGGAGGGCGTCATCGCCGGACGGCTCGCGCGTACCATGGTTTGGGAGCACGCGCTGCGTGCACTCGACCCCAAGGTCCGCCAAAGGATCATCTCTCGCGACCCGAGCGTATTTGGAGCATGGGTGCGACTGTCGGAGAACTTGCGGACCTTGCACGGGGAGCTCGCGACCGAGGGCTTGGATTTTTCAGATGTGCTCGGCTTTGATTTTGGCTTGGAGAACATGGGCGAGCGCTCACGTTGGGAGGCCCTCGCCCTCGCCCAAGAGGGCTATCGAACCGCGCTCGTAGACATGGGGCTCGCAGACCCTCATGACGCACGCTGGGCTGCGCTCAAGGCAGGGAAGACCAATCCTGAAGTACAGCTCGTGCTCGTTGGAGTCGCGGACCCCAATCGGCTCGTGCGCTCTGTGGTCAAGGCGCTCGGCGAGCGCGTCACAGCGCTGATCTTTGCTCCAGAAGAGATGAGCGAGGGCTTTGACGAGGTCGGGGGAGTGCTCACCTCTTTTTGGAAGGAGCGAGAGTTACCGATCTCGTTGTCACAGTGGCACGTCGCGGATAAGCCTGTAGACCAAGCCGAACGCGCGATAGAGCTCATCTCCGAGCTCGACGGGGTCCATACAGCGGAAGAGATCACGATCGGTGTCTGCTCTGATGAGATCGCGCCTTATTTAGACCGCTGTCTCGCTGCAGAGAAGGTGCGAGCTCGACACGGCGCGGGCAAGCCTGTGGCCGAGACCTCAGTGGTGCGCTTGCTGGACGCGACGGCGCGCTTCTTGGAGAGGCCGCGCTTCTCTATTTTGGCGAACCTCCTTCGTCACCCAGATCTAGAGTCGCGCGTTGCGGAACGAAGCGAGCTGGGGGAGATGGATGCGGCGATCTGTCTAGACAGCTATTACAACGAGCACCTCCCTGATGTCGTAGATG
>JAPKBY010000359.1 GCA_028823185.1 Planctomycetota bacterium | reverse complement strand
CTTCATGCTCTCAAGCTCCGGATCGTTCTCCTCCATTCGATTGATGCTCAAATCTGAGTAGCCGATGATCGCTGTGAGGAGGTTGTTGAAGTCGTGCGCCACGCCACCAGCGAGCCGCCCAAGAGCCTCCATCTTGTGGTCCTCTCGCCTCTTCCTCTGCTCCTCTTGCTTCTTCTCCTCGTGCTCTTTGAGCGCCTCCTCTGCGCGCTCGCGCTGCACGATCTCCTCCAAGAGGTCTTCGTTGGCGCGGACGAGCTCTTGCGTTCGCGTCTTCACGGTCGTCTCGAGCACATCTTGATGTTGGCTGAGCGAGTGAACCAATCCTGAGATCGCGCGGCCGAGCACACGCACCTCGTACGGCCCGGCAGAGAGGGGCGAGATCTCCTGATCTCCATCTTCCGCCTTCTCTGCCTCACCGGTCAGCTCCTTCAGCGGATCGATCACAGTCTTTGCGGTCCAACGCCAAAGCAAGACCACGAGACAAGCATAAAGGAGAAAGCCTAAGCCCCCCATCAAGAACAGGCTGCTGCGCCGACGGTCTGCGACCTGAGCGTTCTTGAACTGCCCCTCCTTCATGTTCGCCACGAATGAATCACACCGCACTCGGAGCAAGCCCAGCTCCTTGTCCATCTCTATCTCAACACGCTCCATCTCTTCCTCGCTCCCGCCCTTCGTCTCCGCGTAGCTCTCCAGCATGGAAGACACGGTCGCCGCGCTCTCACTGATAAGGGCGCGATCGTGACTGAGTTGTCCTGCCAGCGGCATCTCCCCCATCCGATCTAAGCGCTCTCTAATGAGCTCTGACTGCGCGAGAGCCTGTTGAGCGAGGTGCGTGTGCATGAGAGAGAGATCTGCGACCAAGGAGAAGACTCGAAGCGACTCCTCAACAGACTCCAGCTCCTTGAACTCCAGGCTGTCCGAAGTAGAGGCCTGCTCAGCATCCCGAAGACCATCAAAACCAGCGAAGAGCGCCCCATAGAGTCCTAGCCCCAACGTCGTTGAGACCGCTAATAAGACTCCAATATGTGAGGCGACCTTCATGGAAGTTATCTGGGCGGATCAGCGAGCAAGAGGAGCGCGGTTCCTTTGATGTTGTCTATTAGCTTCATTGCCTTGTCTTCAGAGTTTAGGCCTCTGCGAGCCCCTCTCTAATCGCATACCGAGCCAGCTCGACTCGGTCGTGAATGTCCAATTTATCCATCAGTCGAGTGCTGTGGCTCTCGATCGTCTTTGGGCTCAAGTGCATCATGCTCGCGACCTCTTTCTTTGAGAGACCGCGCGCGAGATATCGAAGCACCTCTATCTCTCTCTCCGTGAGCGTCTCGCCTCTCAGCTTCGCGCCATCATCCGGGGACATGCTCCCCTTCTTGGAGACGACCCTCGCTCGGACCTCCTCCGAGAAGAACTCTCCACCTGCGGCGACCTCGCGGATCGCCATCGCGAGGGTCTTCGCAGGCTCGCTCTTGTGGAGATATCCAGCGGCCCCGATCTTTAGAGCGCGCTCGATGTAGTGATCATTAAAGGAGCCTGTCAGGAAGAGCACCGCGACCTGCTCGAGGCGAGCCCGGATGCGCTCGACCGCGTCAAAGCAGATCATCCCCGGCATGTCGATGTCCATCACGATGACATCTGGTTTAAGCTCGAAGGCGAGCACCATCGCCTCTCCCGCGTCAGATGCACCACCCACGACCTCAAACTCAACGAACTCTGCGAGCTGTTGAGAGAGCGCGTCCCTGAGGAGCGTGTGGTCGTCGACGAGGAGAATTCGAATGGCTTGCATAGCGGGGGGAGCGTTCAACTCTGTGACCGATGGCCTGCTCACCGAGCAGACCCACAGAGCCTTCGCCTAGACAGAGTAGCCTCCTTAGCCAGCAAAAGGCCTTGGGGTGAACACCCCAATTTCACTTTCTTCCGGCTCTCATAGGGCAGCGCGCCCCTTTTTGAGCTCTCAGCCCCTCTACCGGGGTCTCCGACCGCGAGATCCGGGGCCGCCCCTATCCTGCGGCTGCTCCTCTCGCTCAATCTTCTCGAGTCCGAGCTCTTCACGAAGAGAGTCTTCTAGTTCATCAGGCAAGAAGCCTTGCGGACCTCGCCCGCCTGCATAGGCGATGCGCCCCTCTTTGTTTACCAGGTAGAGGCGGTCTGGATGAGCGGCATAAGAGCTGTTGGCCTTATCGTCAATTCCGTCGATGACGACGGTGAAGGCCGAGAGGTCGAGCTTCGCGTCACAGCGAGTCGCGACTGTCAGCCGCTCTTGGATCGTGAGGGGCTCCTCAACGATCGGGTGATCTCCACCGACGCCGCGCGGGCTCGCCCCATCGAGTGCGTGCGCCTCGCGTATGTAGACGACGATGAACTCGACCTTCTCTCCATACTCCTTCTGCAGCTCTGTGAGTCGTCCGACCGACGACCGGAAGGGAGGTCATGTATAGCTACCGAAGATCAGCGCGACGGGGCGCTCTTCCTTAAAGGAGGAGAGCTTGAGCTTCTTGGGGGCTGCGTCGGGCTCTTCTCCCTCCGTCTCAGCCTCGACTTTCTCCTCTTCCTTCTTTGTCTCCTCCTTGGCTTTGCCCGCTCTCTCGGCGAGGACGAGCAGCTCAAAGTCCGGCGCTTCGCTGCCCTCTAAGGGAGCGACCGCGCGCTCCGGGCGCTCTTCGCCTTCCCCACGGGGTCCGCGTCGTCCACCTCTTCCGCCTCCGCCTCCGCGTCCGCCTCCAAAGCCGCCACGCCCGCCTCTTCCGCCTCCTGCAGCGCTATCTCGCTCCTCGATCTCCGCCTTAGCGATGAAGCCATCGGAGTCGATGTCGAGCCGCTTGAA
>JAPKBY010000358.1 GCA_028823185.1 Planctomycetota bacterium | reverse complement strand
CGAAGGCTAGCTCATAAAAGACACGCAGGTCTTTAATGGGGAGCGTAGCCCCAGGGGGGAGGAGTGATCCGTGCTCGAGTCTCCCCGTGAACTCAGCTCGTGGCGCTTGATCTTTGAGGAGGTCTACAGAGATGCGCGCTTCGAGGTCGAGCAGTCCTTCCGGCGCCCACGCTGCGAGCGCAGCAAGCTCAGGAGCGTTAGGGACATCCTCTGGGATTATCTCGAGATCCAGCGCCTGCCCCCGGAGGTTGAGGACACCTTCCGGAGTCACACCGCCCGAGAGGCGGATGCTCCCCGGTCCGCCAGAAGAGTATTGCCGTGGGGTTTGAACTCTGCCGACGATCTTTGGACGGCCATCTGTCGCTTGCAGCGAGAGGTCGACATGGAGGACTTCGATTTGTTCTCCTGCGCTAGTGCGGACGAGGACCGTTAGGTCCTCGAGGAGGACATCAGGCAGCTTCGGCAAGCTGCGCCCCTTGCTCTCGTCTGTCGAGTTAGTCGCACCGGGGACATCTAAGAGGCCACGGACCCGCGCTGCGATCGCTGGGTCGAGCGTGACTCGAGCGCCGTCAAGGTGAACCTCTGACGGGACGAGTGAGAGTCCGCCATTCCATCCGAAGCGGACGTGCAGGTGATCAATCGAGAGCAGCTCTTCATCTGTAGCAAAGGAGAGGTCTTCAAGAACGAGGTTGGGCCCCAGCCATTGGAAATCGGCTCTACCTAGCTGGAGCTCGCCACCGATCGCAGCCATCCGCTTCGTGAGGATGCTGTGAACCCAGCTAGTCCCTAGGCCACTCCATTCGAAGAGGGCCAGCAGGACTCCTGCCATGAGAGTTCCCCAGCCTAATGTGCCTAGGCGCCTCAATATCCAGATCCTACGCCTCTTCTCCATCTCAGGTCCTCACTTCGGCCTCATCAAGGCTCGTGGGGGCGGCGCTCTCTGATCGCACCTCCTTTGAAGGCGCAGCGCTGGCTATCCCGGGAGCTTGTGGCGTGACCATGAGATCTTCTCCACCAGTGTAGATGCGCTGAACGCGGCGGCCGACGGCACAGGTTATCTCATAAGGGATAGTCTCCGCGATTCGAGCGATCTCTTCGACATTGATCCGATCGTCGCCGTCTTCACCGAGGATGGTGACGACATCCTCTACCGCCACATCGGGGATATGCGTGACATCAATGGTCGTGTAATCCATCGAGACCCGCCCGACGATAGGCGCGCGCTGGCCGCGGACTAGGACCTCTCCGCGATCACTGAGTTTCCAGGAGACGCCGTCGTTGTAGCCGACAGGGATCGTGGCGATCCTGTGATCACCCGTCGCCCTCCAGGTCGATCCATAACCCACTCCGGCTCCGTTCGCGACGTCCTTGAGGAAGACGATCTGGCTCTTCAGTGAGAGGATCGCTTTGAGATCTTCTGCACCGGGCAGATCACCCGGCAGGATTCCGTAAGCGCTGATACCTGGACGAACGAGGTCGTGAAGTGGGGAGATGCCGGTGAAGAGGCTCGCAGAGTTTGCGATGTGCACTTTTCCAAGTGTGAGACCTCGCGAGCGCGCCTCGGCGAGGGTCTCGTTGAAGAGGCGAACTTGTTCGCTTGTGCGTGGATCGAGGGCCCCTTCTGATGAGCTGATGTGTGTCATCACGCCTGCGAGCTCTAGGTTCGAGGCGCTAGAGATAGCTTCAAGCAGCTCTATTGCTTTGCTCGGTCCGACTCCTAGCCGCCCCATCCCGGTGTCGATGTTTACGTGAACCCGAGCGATCTGTTCCGCTTTATGACCATGGATCTGAAGCCTCTCCGCCCTGTCGGTGGAGTGCAGTCCGATCTCGATGCCGTGCTCAAGGAGGGCTGGAACTTCCCCGTCGACGACTGTGCCGAGGATAAGGATCGGATGTTGGATGCCGGAGAGGCGAAGCTCTAGCGCTTCAGCAGAGGTTCCGACACCAAAGCCGGCGACGCCGCAGCGCACCGCGTGATGAGCGAGGGCGACCGCACCATGTCCATACGCATCTGCTTTGACGACAAGCATCGTCCCGACGCCATGACCTGCACGCTGACTGATCGCGGTGAGATTGTGGCTAAAGGCATCGAGGTCGATCTCGGCCCAAACACGGTAGGGATTCACAGGCCGAGAGTACGCCTTAGATCTCGAAGATCCAATGGCGGTGAAGGGCTATGAGCAAAATCTTGAAAGGTGAAGGAGAGCCGCGATTCATGAGGAATTCGCTAAATCTCGTCGTTGACACGGCCACATTTCAGAGCCACTCTCTGCGCATCAAGAATCCGGCTGCGGGTTCTAAGCAACAGAAGACTCAACAACGGATCGAACCCTCGCGGGTTCAAGAAGAAGACAAACATGGCTAAGAAGACAGCGAAGAAGAAGACCGCAAAGAAGAAGCCCGCCAAGAAGGCAGCAGCCAAGAAGGCGACTGGCAAGAAGAAGCCGGCTGGCAAGAAGAAAGGGGCCAAGAAGAAGGGCGCCGCTGACTTCATCATCAGCAAGAGCCGCACCAAGGCCGCAGCTGGCATCAACGTCTCAAGTGACTTCTATGGTGCGCTTGATGCAGCAGTCCGCTGCATGATTGACGCAGCAGAGGCTCGCGCTTGCGAGAACGGTCGGAAGACCCTTCGCCCGCACGACCTGTAGGTCAAAGCTCCCCACTAAGGGGTGACAAATAAAGACGCGCCGCAGTCTCATCTGATTGCGGCGCGTCTCTTTGTAGCTTTGGAGGGAGCTCAGCGTTTACGTATGCGCCCTTCGAAAGGCCGCAGATAGAGCGGGAGAACAGGCGCGCTCTCTCGGGGTTCCGCGCATTGAAG
>JAPKBY010000014.1 GCA_028823185.1 Planctomycetota bacterium | reverse complement strand
GTGACCATAACGCAGACCTACCTCCCCCCCGTGGGCGAGACCTGCGCGAACGCAACCCTCATCGCTGGTGATGGCTCCTTCGCTTACGACAACTCTGGCAACCTCACTGACCCCGAGGGCCAGCTCGAGAGCATCTGCTATCAGTTCGGAAACTCAGCTGTCGATAACGACACTTGGTTCGAGTGGACAGCTACTGCCAACGGTACGGTCACCATGGACACCTGTGGTTCTGGTCCTGACACCAAGATCGCTGCCTTCCCTGGCGGCAGTTGCCCGGCTGATGAAACAGCTCTCGCTTGTAACGACGACGCCTGTGGCCTCCAGTCATCGATAACCTTCTCATGCGCAGCTGGCTCTAGCTATCTCATCGAGTGCGGTAACTTCCCCGGCACAGCCGGTGGTGCTTCAGCCCTGAACGTTAATACGGCTCCAAGCTGTGCTAACACTGCTGATGACTGCTCGGCTCCGAGCGCAATCGCAGGCCAAGGCTCCTTCTGCTTCGAGGCGATCGTCGCCACGACAGGGGCTGAAGGTCAGAATGAAGCGAACTGCTACAGCTTCGGAAACTCTGGGGTCCACAACGACGTCTGGATGGAATGGACCGCTGATGCTGATGGCACAGCGACCGTCTCCACCTGTGATGACGCCAGCGGTGACACTAAGATCGCTGCTTATCCTGCTGGTGGATGCCCGACTGATGGGTCTTCGCTCGCCTGTAACGACGACTTCAGTGGATGTGGTGGTTACACCTCACAGATGGACTTCTCTGTCACCACTGGCAGCACCTATCTCCTCCAGATTGGTCACTTCCCCGGATCCGCTGGCGGCGTCGGTAACGTGACGATCGGTATCAGCGCTCCCGTCCCCCCGCACCCGCTCGACGAGTGTGGTAACGGTGCGACGCTTGCCATAGGTCCGAACGTCATCGACTCCTCCGGTGCGAGCTACGGCTCTGCAGCGGCGACCGATAGTGGCGTTGGCCTTGGCGGAGACATCTGGTACGAGTACACACCTAGTGCTACTGGTATCGTCGCGTTTGCTCTCTGTGACCTCACAGGTGCAGGCACCGCTGACTTTGACAGCATCATAGCCGTCCTTGACGCTTGTGGCGGTACCGTCATCGGCTACAACGATGACTTCTGCGGCCTCCAGTCAGCTGTGACTGTCACGGGTACCGCTGGAGTTCCCATGGTCGTGAACGTCAGCGGCTACGGTGGAGCCACCGGAACGGGAGTCCTCTCGGTCATCGAGATCTTGGGCACACCCTTCTGCGTTGGTGATGGTTCAGGCACTGCTTGCCCCTGCGGCAACAACGCGCCTGGTGGCCTGCTTCCCTCGGGATGTGTGAACTCTGCTGCTTCAGCAGGTACGCTCCTCGCTGCGGGAACTGCCAGCGTGAGCGGTGACACAGTGCAATTGATTGCCACTGGTCTTGTCCCGGGTCTCCCCTGCCTCTTCTTCTCCGGTAAGAACGCAGTGAACGGCGGAGCCGGCATCACCTTCGGTGATGGCCTCCGCTGCGCTGGCAACGAGGCTGTTCGCCTCCAAGTCACTGGTTCTGACGCCACGGGTAACTCCATCACGACCTCAGCGGTCGGTGGCGGCCTCGTCGGCGGCGACACCCGCTACTACCAGTGCTGGTACCGAGACAACACGGGAGTTTGCGGCAGCAGCCACAACCTCACGAACGGTCTCGCCATCACCTGGGACAACTAGTCCTAGCTGAGTTAAAAGTCTCCTAGGGCGAAAGTCCTAGGAGACCAGAATCAAAGATGCCCCCGAGGCCCTAGGGTCCCGGGGGCATCTCTCTATTCACAGAGCTTCCCGCGCAAAGACTGAGAGTGAGGGCTCTCCTAGGAGAGCAGCTTGCGAGCGATCTTGCCGCGGTCGTTGCGCGGTAGCTCGACGTGCCACTCATAAGAGCGCGGGTATTTGTGCGGCGCGAGGCGCTCCTTCAAGTGCGCAGTCAGCGCGGCGGCCAGCTCATCTGAGCCCACTCCATCGCTCGGGGCGACGTGAGCGACCGCGGTCATCAATCCATCAGCGCCCTCTCGTCCCACGACGCAGCTCTCTGCGACGCCAGGATGAGTGAGGAGCGCGTCCTCGATCTCCAAGGGCGAGACCCAGCGTCCTGCGACCTTGAGCAGATCGTCCACGCGGCCCTCGTAGTAGTAATAGCCCTCCGCGTCACAGCGAAAGGTGTCAGCCGTCGTGCACCACTCGCCATCGAAGGTCTCCGCCGTCTTCTCCTCGTCGCCGAAGTAGCCGTGCGCCGTCGAGCCGCCGCGCACGCGCAGGCGTCCGGACTCACCTAGGGCGACCGGCGCGCCATCAGGGCCGACGATCTCAGTCTCATAGCCCTCGACGATCTTGCCGAGGCTGCCGAGCTTCACATCGCCCGGCCTGTTCGAGATGTAGATGTGGAACATCTCAGCCGAACCGATGCCGTCCAAGATCTCCATCTCGGTCTTCTCCGTCCACTCAGCGTAGAGGGAAGCAGGCAACGCCTCCCCCGCAGAGAGCGAGAGGCGCACGCTCGAGAAGTCCATCTCACTGAAGCGCTCGTGAGAGAGCATCTTCTGAAACATGGTCGGGACGCCGGTCAGGAAGGTCGGCTTGTGCTTGGTGATCATCTCAAACAGCACGTCCGCTGTCGGCCGTCCAGGAAAGAGGACGGCAGCTGCGCCAACGCGGAAGGGGAACATCAAGTTCGTCCCCGTCGCATAGCCAAAGAAGAGCTTGGGCACCGAGAGGCAGAGGTCCGTCTCCGCATAGCCGATGGTGTTCACGGCATAGTGCTCTGTGCTGAAGGCGAAGTGTGCGTGGGTGTGCACGCAAGCCTTGGGGTGACCAGTCGAGCCCGAGGTGAAGAGCCAGCCGCAGACATCATTGGGCCCCGTAGGCTCGCAAGCGGCGCGCTCCGAGCTCGGGTCCTCTGCGCTGAGCAGTGACTCATAGTCACGGAGCAGCTCGTCCTCCTCACAGCCACCGATGATGACGAGCGCTTCGCAGCTCGCGCTCGAGCGAGCGGCCGCTGCCAAGCCCTCCATGAGGTCGGCGTGACCAAAGGCGACCCGCGCGCCGGAGTAGCTGAGGTAGTGCTCGAACTGCTCTGCGTGGAGCAGCGGGTTCACCATCGCGAAGACGGCGCCCACGCGCAGGACGGCGAACCAGACCTCTGCGAACTCGAAGCCATCGGGCAAGACGATGAGGACTCGCTCTCCGGGCTTCACCCCGAGGCTTCGAAGCGCCGCAGCACAACGTGCGACCCGCTCCTCGAGCTCAGCATAGGTGAGGGTCTCCTCGCCGACGATGAGGCACACCTTGTCGCCGCGCCCCTCCTCGAGGTTCCGGCTGAGGTAGTAATCGTGGAGGTTGAAGCGCTCTAAAGCAGAGAAATCCAAGACTGGAGCGGCGCTCAACCGAGGTCTACCGCCGCGAGCAAGTCACGGAAGGTGTTAGCGTCCGTGTAGCGCTCACGGCGATCCGTGAGAAGCCCACCCTTGATGACCTCTTCCAAGCTAGCCGGGACCTCGCAGCCCGGGACGCGCTCGCGCATCGGGGTCGGGGTCGGAGCGAGCTTGGCCTGGAAGATCTCGAGGAAGCTCTTACCCGGCCACGGGACGACGCCCGTCGCGAGCTCATAGAGCACGGTCGCGATGTTGTAGATATCACTCGAGATGTCCGGAGCCTCGCCGCCGAACTGCTCTACAGGCGCGTAATAAGGCGTCCCGATGAGCGCGGTCTTGTCACCTAGGTGCTTGGCACTCCAGAGCCCCATCGTGATCCCGCCGTCAACCAACACAGGTCCATCACTCGTCAGATGGATCGCGTTGGGCTTGATGTCACCGTGTATGTGACCTGCGTCGTGGACGGCAGAGAGCCCGTTCAGGATCGCTACGCCGATGGTCTGAACCTCCGGCGCGGTGAACGCTCCGGTCTCGCTCATGGCGTCTCGCAAGGAGTCTCCCGACGGGAGATCCGTGACGACCAAGATCGAGTTGTCCTCAAGCACCTCTACGCTGCGAATGCAGAGCACCGCATCAGAGTCGACACCCTTCCACCCGCGCATAGAGGCGGCGAACTCTTCCGCCTGCGCGGGGTTCTCAAAGAGTCCGGCAGGGAATCCTTGCAGCTCGCAGGCGCTCCCATCTGTGACGTCTTGGGCCTGAAAGGCAGCCGACATGCTGCCTTGACGATTCGCTGACTTGATCTCGTAGCGATCGAGGATGGTCACGCCAGGGGCGAGGTTAAAGAGGCTGAAGGCGCTCATGAGGTCTCTAGGTGGAGTTGGAGGAAAGCCTTTGCGGCCTCCCAGACGGGCTCGTCGACGTCTGCGGCTCCACTGAAGAGCTCAGATCCTGCGACGGTCGCTGTAAAGATATCGTAGGTGCGAGCGAACTGCGACAGCGACGACTCTACCCAGCCACGTTCTTCATCGCTGACCTCTTCACCGAATGCCATAAAGAGCGGCGCTGATAGGTTTAAGAGCATCTCAAGCGGCTGCACAGAGCGGCCCTCATCTAGCTCCTTGTAGACCAACGGGCCGCCGAGATCGAGCACAAGAGCTGCGCCATCCATGCGGCAAGCGCAGAGGACAGCGAGGGTTCCGCCTCGACCGATTCCCGCCAAGACCACAGCGTCGGGCTCTACTCCCTTCGTCGCGATCAAGGCGCTGAGCTCTTCGGTCGCCATCGCCGTAGCTTCACGGTCACTCAAGGGCTCTCCCTCGTTCGAGAGCGTGCGCGCAAAGACCAACGCACCCTCAGCGGCCAAGCGTTCAGACAAAGACAAGTCAGCGGGACTGAGCTTCACATCACCTCCCAAGACGAGCGCGGTCACTCCGCTCGGAGATTGCGGAGTAAAGACCCGCGCGCGGTCGCTCTCGATTTGATCCTCTCCCTCACTCATCTCTTCACCCGTCCTCTCGTCTCAGCGCTCAATAAATCTGCCGTGCTCTAAGAAGTTCAAGACCTCTTCCGCCACATCTCTGCGGTTCATGATGAAGGTGTGAGTGGCATGAAGCACGATGAAATCCACGGCACCTTCGACGGCGGCCCGATCGACGGCGACCTTCCCATCATCCGGCCCTGGGATCAGCCAAGAGCCTAGCGGGCTCAAGCTCCGATCTCCCATGATCACACCGAGGCTGAAGCGCACTGGGCCTAGCTGCTTCGCGATCCCGTCTTCGCCCGTTCCTAGCTGCATCGCTGCGGGCCCCAAGATGGAGCGGACACGGGGAGAGTCAGAGAAGGCGTCGATGATCTCGCTCCCCTGATTCGGTGGACTCAACATCACGACGCGCCCCTCATGCTGTGGGTTACTCAACGAGAGGTAGTTTCGGACCAAGACGCCTCCCATGGAGTGGGTGACGAAGTGCACGTGATCACGCTCTTCACCACAGCTTCGCTCAACCTCAGCGCTGAGGCGCTCCGTCAGCTGTTCGATGGATTCAGAGGTCGAGGGGTAGCCGAAGTTGATGACCTGATAGCCCGCGTCCTCGACTCGTGAAGCGAGGGTCTCCATCGAGGCCGACGTTCGACCTAAGCCGTGGACAAAGATGACTGACTCGCCCTTCTCAGGCACAGCCGGGGGAGCCGAGCAGCCAGGAAGGAGCGCGCAGGCGAGCGCGGTGAAGAGGCTAAGTGTCCGCATCTAGTAAGCAGAGATCTCGTTCATGTGGTCACGCCATGAGCCGCTCGCTCGCAGCTCACTCATGTGCTCGGCGAAGGCGGAGAGCTCCTCTTGGGTCGTGTAGAAGTGTGGCGACACGCGCACGCCCATCTCTGGACGCTGATCGACGAGCACATCACGCGCAGCCAAGGCCTGCACAAAGCAGGCGTTGTCCTCGTCCTCCGCGAGACCCACAGCCAGCGTGCCGCCGCGCTCAGCGGGATCGTGAGGGCTGTTGATGACGAAGCCACGCTCTATGAGGTCCTCCTTGAGGCCCTCCGTCAACAGGATCGAGTGTTCCCGAATGCGATCAACGCCCGCCTCCAAGACGACCTCATAGCCGGCCGAAGCCTGCATAAACGCTGCGACTGCAGGAGAGCCGTGGAGGAAGCGCTCTATCCCGGTCGCGTGGCGCTGAGCGCCCGTCTCGAAGGCGAAGGGCGCGGCGTGCGCCGCCCAACCTGTGACCCGAGGGGCGAGCCGCTCTTGCAGATCAGGCCGCACATAGAGATATCCAGCGCCCGGGCCACCGCAGAGCCACTTCACAGAGCCCCCGCAGACCATGTCCACCCCGAGGGCCTGGACGTCCACAGGGACTGTCCCCAGTGATTGATAGCAGTCGAGGAGCACCAGGGCTCCGACCTCCTTCGCGCGCTCGCAGATAGCCTTGGCGTCTTGAAGGAAAGAGGTCTGATAGCAGACGTGGCTGATGGGGACGATCGCCGTCTCCTCATCGATCGCCTCCAGCAGGCGCTCGGTCGGGACGCGGACGCCGTCAGACTCTACGACCTCGATGCGCGCGCCACGCTCTCGCTCACCTTCCCAGACATAGCCGACCGTCGGAAAGTTCTGATCCGTGAAGACGACCTTGTTGCGTGAACCAGAGAAGTCGATCGCGCTAGCGACGATGCTCTGGATCACAGAGACGTTCTGGTGCATCACGACTGATCTAGCCGGCGCGTTCATGATCTTCCCGACGACATCTCCGATGTCCATCGGCGCAGACCACCAGCCTTCACCCCAGGCGCGCACGCCGCGCGCAGCCCACTGATCTGCGAAGCCGTTCAGCTTCTCACGCACAGACGCCGGCATAGCGCCCAGCGAGTGATTCACGAGATAGGTCGTGTCCTTGAGGATCGGAAAGCGATCCCGCCAGTCATTCGGGTTCAGGATCTCAGTCATTCGGAGCGCTCCGGCTTTATTCCACTCAACTGATCATGCGGGATGATGAGGCGCTCAACAGGGACTCCGCCCTCGAGGTGGCTCTCAACGATCTCTTCAACATCTGCAGCGGTCACTGCCCCATACCAGACGTTCTCTGGATAGACGACACAGCTCACTCCGCGCGCGCACTGATCGAGGCAGCCGGCCTTGTTGACCCGAACCACTCGCTTCAGGCCGCGCTCATAGGCAGACATCTTCATCTGCTCTGCGATGTCGACGCTGCCCTTGGCTGAGCAGCAGCCGCGCGGGTCACCCTCTGGGCGCTCGTGAATACAGACGAAGATGTGTCTCTCGAAGCTGGCCATAGCTCAGGACTCCTGGTCGAAGATCTCCTTGGCGAGGATCAGCTTCTGAATCTCGCTGGTCCCCTCGTAGATACGGAGCGCGCGCTCTTCGCGGTAGAGCCGCTCGACGACGCTGCCCTTCTTCACTCCCAAGCCACCGTGCAGCTGCACAGCGCGATCACAGATCCAGCCCGCTGTCTCCGTCGCGATGAGCTTGGCGCGCGCGACCTCTGAGGTGGCGTCATCGCCCTCGTCGAGCACGCTCGCCGCCTCCTCTACGAGCAGCTGCGCTGCGCGTAAGCGCGCGTCCATCTCCGCGACATCGAAGCGTAAGCCTTGGAACTTTGACAGCGGCCTGCCGAACTGCTCACGGGTCGAGAGGTGTGAGACCGACTCATCTAAGGCGCGCTGCGCGAAGCCGCAAGCAGCGGCCGCCACTGAGGTTCGGAAGCGCTGCAGAGTTGAGAGCGCCAACTTGAGCCCGCTCCCCTCTTCACCGAGGCGCGCCGCGTCAGGGACGCGGGCTCCCTCAAGGTGCACCTCACCGATCGGGTGCGGCGCCATCACCTCGAAGCGCTCGACGCGGACGTCCTCTGCCGCGACAGAGAACATCGTCGTCTCGTCCTCACCCGTTCGAGCGAGCACGCTATATCTATCCGCGACTCCGGCGTTCGAGATGAAGGTCTTCACCCCCGTCAACAACCAGTCATCGCCGTCGCGCGTCGCCGTGGTCTGCACCTCTCCGAGGCTCGATCCGGCGCCTTGCTCTGTCACCGCGAAGGCTGCGATCTTCTCGCCGCTAGCGACCGAGGGCAGGAAGTCGCGCCCTAATGTTTCATTCCCAGAGAGCGCGATCGTGAAAGAGCCGAGCCCCTGCATGATGAAGGCGAGGTCGACGACGCCGTTGCAGTAGGCGAGCTCTTCGCGAGCGGCGCAGAGCGCGCGCACACTGACCGTCTCGGGGCCCACGAGCTCTGTCTCTGCGCCACCAAAGGCAGCGGGCACGGCCCAGGCCGTGATGCCCGCCTCACCGAGGCTCTTCACTGAGAGCTTGAGCGCCTCGTCCTCACCGAGCCCCTCGATCAAGGGCGAGAGCTCTGCTCCGACGCGTGCGGCCTCAGCCCTCAAATTCGTGAGCTCATTCATGCCTCGCTCCCATCTCTCTTGTACTTCGTGAACTCCTTGGGGCGCTTCTCCATGAAGGCCTCATAAGACTCGCGGTAGTCGGGGTGCGTCATGCACTCCGCCTGCACCTCGGCCTCAGCTTGCATCGCCTCCTTCATCGTCATCGAGGCCTCCTCGTTCAGCATGCGCTTGGTCACGGCCAAGCCATGGCTCGGACCAGCGGCCAATTTCGTTGCCCACTCTTGAGTCAAGGCCGCGAGCTCGTCCCCTGGAACGACTCGATTGTAGAGACCGATCTCATAGGCGCGCTCTGCACTGATGAACTCTCCCGCCATGAGGAGCTCGCTCGCGTGCCCCAGCCCGACGATGCGCGGCAAGAGCCAGGCAGCGCCCATGTCAGCGCCGGAGAGCCCGACCTGAGTGAAGAGGAAGGCGATCTTCGCGTGCTCGGAGGCGAGCCGGATATCTGCCGCGGCGGCGATCACAGCGCCAGCTCCGCAGGTCGTGCCATTGAGCGACGCGATGACGGGGACCTCAAGCAATCGAATGTTCTCGATGAGGTCGCAGGTCATGCGCGTGAAAGCGAGGAGCTCTTCATCGCCGACACCGAAGAGGCGACCGATGATGGCCTTGACGTCTCCGCCAGAGCAGAAGGCGCGCCCGGCGCCTGTGATCACGACGCAGCGCAGCTCATCATCTTCCCGCAGAGCACAGAAGGCGTCCGTCAGCTCGCGATAGCTGTCGAAGGTCAGCGCGTTGAGTCGCTCGGGGCGGTCGAGGGTGAAGGTCGCGATGCCTCCCTCCCGTTCATACTTCACGTGTTCAAGCTTCATGATGGCTGAAGAGTGTACGCGCTCGGAGGCTCAGTCCGAGGCGCTTGGACGGATCACGACCGAGGCGCCAGCCCCAGCCCCTAAGCTCGCGGCGGCGTCTCCATCTCTCTGGCTGACCTCGACGGTGCCTGAAGAGCCCACGAGGGCCAAGAGCGCGCCGATCTCAACCTCTGCATAGGTCCCGACGAGAGGCATGGACTCACCACATAGCTCGACCGTCCACTCGCCCTCGCCGAGGAGCGCGGCCTCTACCGTCGTGATCAAATTTCCGAAGGAGTCAGCGTAGAGCGCCTCCGTGTGGATGACGCCAGCCTCGTCGACCTCGGCCTCTGGCAGCGAGAAGCGCTCCCAGCTTGAGATGAGCTCGCCAGCCTCGCTCGGAGCCATACCGCTCGCGAGGGCTGCGGCCGCGGGCGAGAAGACATCTCGTCCGTGGAAGGTGCGCGACGCTCCGGGCAAAGCGAAGCGCTCGATGTCTAAAGACCGCACGACCGCGTCACCATCCAGTGAGGGATCGAGCACGCCATTGTCTGGCCCGAGGAAGATGTGCCCATCCCGCTCTGCGAGGAGGATTCGACGATCGGACCCCACCCCGGGATCGACGACGACGACATGAACAGTTCCCTTCGGGAAGCGGGACCAAGACTGCGAGAGGTGCCACGCGCCGACCGCTACCGCCTGTGCTGGGACGCCATGAGTGAGGTCGATGAGCTCCAGCTTCGGCGCGAGAGAGAGCATCACGCCCTTCATTACACCCACATAGGGGTCGCTCAAGCCAAAGTCTGTGAGCAGCGTGACGACGCCGCTCGGCTTGAAGACAGAATCAGTCACGAGATATGAGCGACCGCGGCGATCTCAACGAGCGCTCCCTCTTCGAGGAGGTCTGCGACCTCGAGGAGCGCCATCGCAGGGTAGTGCTTACCACAGCGGCTTGACCACGCAGAGCCGACCGCGCTGACCGCGTCCAGATACTGTCGCTTGTCCGTGACGTAGATCGTCATCGAGGCGATGTCCGCAGGCTCTCCGCCCGCTGCGCGCACGACCGCGATCACGTTCTCTAGAGCCTGAGCGAACTGCGCGGCGAAGTCGCCTGCGCCGACGAGCGCACGCTCTATGTCCCACGCGATCTGCCCAGCGACATGGAGCGCGCGACTGCCAGCTGGAGCGAGCACGCCGTTCGAATAGCCCGAGGGCCGGAGCCAACCATCAGGGAGGATGTTCTCTAATTTACTCACGTCTTCATTCTCCATTGCCAACAGGTTCAGATCCATCCAACTCCACCAAGGAACCATTCGCACCCTCAGAGAGCAGGCTGTGGATCACATCAGCGACCTCCTCAGGGGTGATGAGCCTACCACCAGGGTTCTCTGAGGCGAGGAAGGCGCGCAACTCTTCGGGGCTCTTCTGTGTCTTCTGCGCCATCTTCTCAAGCGAGGCGGCGGTCATCGGCGTGTCCACATAGTGCGGACAGACGAGTCCGACCCGAACTCCCTTGCTCTCCATCTCTGCCGAGACAGCGCGGCTATATCCGACCAGCGCGTGCTTCGCAGCGCAGTAGGCAGAGACATAGGCATAGCCAGCGAGTCCTGCCGAAGAGGCTACGTTCACCACAGCCCCGGATCCGCCGCGCACCATGCCCGGCAAGAGCGCCTCCATGAGACGCCTAGCGCCGTGAAAGTTGACCTCCATCATCCGCGCTGCGAGAGCTTCGTCAGCCTTCGTCACAGGCGCGCTCTCAGCTGCGCCCGCGTTGTTCACGAGCCACTCGATCCCGCCACGAGCTTCGGCGAAGGCCTGAGCCTCTTCCAACGCGGATGAGATCGAACCCGGATCCGTGACGTCCATGACGAGCGGCAAGGCCTCTCCTTCCAGGGAATCACACAGCCCCTCTAGCGACTCCAACCTCCTGGCAGCAGCGATGACGATGTGTCCTGCAGCCGAGAGCGCGCGCGCCGTGGCAGCGCCGATCCCGCTGCTAGCGCCTGTTATTAGGGTGAGGGTCATGTTGGCAAGGTATCGAGACCGGAAGGCCACCGGAAGTTCGGGCTCGGGTCTCTACAATCTCAGGCCCTTGAGCACAGTCAAGCACAGCATCCCCGAAGCCCGCTGGCCCTCCGCAGAAGAGGCCAGCAAGAGCCGCGTCTTCTCCCCCGGGAGCCTAGGCGAGGTCCGCACAGAGAGCCGCACTTGGGTACCAGCCATGGTGCCCTGGCGCTGCACTGAGGAGGGCTTTGTGACGCCGGAGGTCCTCGATTGGTACGGCCGGCTCGCAGACGGTCGCCCGGGCGTGCTCGTGGTAGAGGCCACCGGGATTCGTGACGTGCCCTCTGGTCCGCTGATGCGTGCCGGACATGAGCGCTTCATCCCCGGCCTCACCGAGCTGGTCGAGCTCGTCAGAGCCCGCTCCGGCGGCGAGACCCGGCTCATCATCCAGCTCATCGACTTCCTCACGATCCGCAGACGTCCGGAGGAGGAGCAGTGGATCCGCCGCTTCCTCAAGCTCGAACCTCGGCACCATGAGGCCGCGCGCGCCCTCGGCCATGAGCCTGCCGACGATGACGCGCTGCGCGAGCTGCTCCTAAGCCTCGACCACGAGACGCTCCTCTCTCTGCTCAACGAGCGCGAACGTGAAGATCTCCAGATGGGTTATCGCGAGCGCGTCAATGATCTCCAGCTGCCGCACATCCAAGAGCTCCCCGCTGTCTTGCCGGGTCTCTTCGCGGACGCGGCGGCGCGCGCTGAGGCCGCGGGCTTCGACGGCGTCGAGCTCCACTATGCGCACGCCTACACGATGGCCTCTTTTCTCTCAGCTAAGAACAATCGCGACGATGGCTATGGAGGCTCACCTGCGGCTCGCGCGCGGCTGCCGCTTGAGGTCTTCCACGCCGTACGCGATCGCGTCGGTCCCTCGCTCGCTGTCGGCTGTCGCTTCCTCGGCGATGAAGTCATCGGAGGTGGTGGACGCATCGAGGACGCCTGCTATTACGGCGTCGCCTTCGCCGAGGCCGGCATGGACTTCCTCTCTGTCTCTAAGGGAGGGAAGTTCGAGGACGCCAAGCAACCAAAGGTCGGAGCCGCCTCCTACCCCTACACCGGCGAGAGCGGGCATGAGTGCATGCCGACAGTGCGCATCGAAGGTGACGCCCCCTTCGGCCGCAACCTCTCCCTCCCCCGCGCCATCCGGGACGCCGTGAGAGGCGCTGGGCATGAGACGCCAGTGGTCGCCGCTGGCGGACTCAATGACTTCGACATCATGGAGCGCGCGCTCAGCGCGGGCGCCTGCGACTTCGTCGCTGCCGCACGACAATCACTCGCTGACCCTGACTGGTGGGCCAAGCTGCGCGCCGGCCGCGGAAAAGAGGTGAATCGCTGCCTCTACACGAACTATTGTGAAGCCTTGGACCAACGTCACTTGCAAGTCACCTGCCAACTCTGGGATCGCGATCTAGGAGCAGCAGGCTCCAGCGAGCTCCTCTCACCCGATGGAAAGCGACGCCTCTCAGCGCCGCCATGGAAGCCGTGAGCCTCAACGAAGCGACCCGCGCCCACCTCGCGGACTCTTATCCCCACAACCACGACTACCGAGTGGTGGGATCTGACATGAGAGCAAAGTGGAAGCTCGCGAGGCGCTGGCGCCGCCTGCGGAGCCACTGGCCCAGCGACATCGGCTCCTTCCTCGACATCGGCTGCTCCAAGGGCTTCTTCGTCCTCCAAGCCGCACACCGTGGAGCAGCAGCTCTCGGGATCGACATCCACGAAGCGGACCTCGCCGCTTGTGAGGCAGTGCGCGAGCACCTAGGTCTCGAAGGCGCACGCTTCCAACACAAGACCCTGGAGGAGCTCGCCGTAGAGGGAGAGAGCTTCGAGCTCGTTCACCTCGTGAACACTTATCACTACCTCTACTTTGGGAGCGACCGAGGCCCCGCCATCGCCTCAGACCACAGCGTCATCTTTGAGCGCTTGGCCGCCGTCACATCCGGGACCTTGATCTTCAGCAACTGCGAGAGCTTCGAGCGTTGCCCGGCATGGATCAAAGAGCACGCGAGCGCTGAAGAGCGAGCCGGCTACACCCCAGAGGCGCTCCGAAGCGCCGCCTCAAAGTGGTTCGAGATCGAGGAACACAAAGATCTCGGGAAGCGGCCCCTCTGGGTCGGCCACAAGAAGTAGCGACCTATTTCTTCGGGTCTGGACGGACAGCGCCCATCACAGGGATCGTCAGCCTCGGATCGCCCGCGACATCCGTCTGAATGACGACTGAGCCTCGAACCAAGCCCTGATAAGTCCCGGACTCCCCGTGCACACGCACCGTCCATTTGCTGCCAGTCTGCGTTATCGAGACCTCAAGATTCGCAGGCGCAGGGTTCTTCAACTCAGCGGAGAGCAACTGGAAGGGAGCGCCCTTGGGACGCCTTAAGAGGATGCTCTTATCGACTCGGCCACCGGGATCAACGCGACCGACAGAGATGAAGACGGGCTCGATGATGATCTCTCCGAAGACAGCGGCGCTCGCGCTGAACTCAGCTGTCTGCTTCTGAACAGGCTCACCGGGCGCTCTCGCGCCCTGGACATCGAGCTTCACCTTGTTGATCACATTCCCCTTAGCTGCGCCGGGCTTTAACTTCACCGTCAGCGTGCCAACGCCATTCACCGGCGGGACAGTCCACTCCGCAGTGAAGCTAGGGTGAGTGCAGACGGGTCCGCCGAAGACAGCGCCGGTGTCACGACAGGAGACCTTGACCGTCTGTTCGCGACCCTCGGTCGTCGGGACCTGATCGAAGCGAACCGCGCGCGG
>JAPKBY010000013.1 GCA_028823185.1 Planctomycetota bacterium | reverse complement strand
CGTGATCCGAGAGCAAGGCGAGCGTGTCCGTCGCGACCGCAGCCACCCACTCAGGAGGTGTCGCCCAAGCGAGCGGGGTGACAGCTATGGCTCTCACTCTTGGCGAGCGCCCGGCTTCCAGACGACGTCATCGTCACCGTTTCCGTTGGCGGCTCGTCCCAAGACGAAGAGGAAATCGGAGAGACGGTTCAGATAGATCAGCACTTCGGGGTTCACCGGACCGGCCGCATCTTCAATCGACATGGTGTCGAGCTCTGAGACGAGGCGCTCTGCCCGTCGACAGACTGTGCGCGCGAGATGTAACCAAGCTGCCGCCGGCTCACCTCCGGGCAAGATGAAGGATTGAAGAGGCTTGAGATCCTCATTGACCACATCAATCTGACCCTCGAGAACCGCTGTGTAGACCTTCGTGACGCGCAGCGCTTTCTCATCTTCCGAGGGCACGCAGAGGTCCGCACCCACATCGAAGAGATCATTTTGAATAGCTCGCAGCCACGATCCCCAGGGCTCCTGGATGCCGTGCGCCAAGATCAAGCCCAGCAAGGAAGAGAGCTCGTCAGTAGTGCCATAGGCTGCGATCCTCACGTGGTGCTTGGGGAGGCGCTTGCCATCCCCAAGGCCAGTAGAGCCATCATCCCCAGACCTTGTATAGATGCGATCAAGACGAACCATGGCTGGATCATAGCGACAAGGACAACTCTCGGCATCGATCAGGTAGAATGATGACGTGAAGATTCTCGCTCTCATGCTCCTCCTCGGCGCCACCAC
This sequence comes from Planctomycetota bacterium, assembly GCA_028823185.1. Taxonomy (GTDB): domain Bacteria; phylum Planctomycetota; class UBA1135; order UBA1135; genus JAKVCE01. The sequence continues at coordinate 13,188 of JAPKBY010000013.1, read as the reverse complement.
CTTTGGCTCTGCCCCCGCACCTGTCGCGGAAGACCCGGTGATTGAGCTCTCGCTCTTAGACCTGATGAGCATCGACTACACCCCCGGCAAGCGCCTCCCGCGCTGGGTTCGCGCGCTAGACGGCAAGCGCGTGCGCCTGGAAGGCTACATGGCGCTAGGGACCCCTGAGGGTGAGGACAACTTCGAGCTCCTGTGGGACTCGTGCGGATGCGGTCAAAGCAACGTCCACCACTTCGTTGAGGTCACACTCAGCGAAGAGACCACGAGCTTCACCCCTGATCTCATCTGGGTCGAGGGCACCTTCTCCGTCGGTGAGATCCGCGAGGACGGCTTCGTCGTCAGCCTCTTCAGGCTGGAGACCAAAGCCATCGAAGAATGAGGGCTATCGCCTTCCTCTCCGCGCTCGCGCTCTTCGCGCCACTACAAGACGGCGGAGACCCTGAGATAGAGGCGGATCGTCTCTATGAGGTCGCGACGAGCGGCTCACCGCGTGTGCGCTATCAGGCTTCCGTGCGCCTCGCAGGGCTAGGAGCCGTCGGCACAGAGAGAGTCCGCGCGCAGCTCAAGCGAGATGAGGGCTACCTCGGCTTAGGCCCTGCCCTCTACGAGGCGCTGGTTCAATTTGAAGATCCGAGCCTGCGCACAGAGCTTTGGGAGAGCCTCGGAGACGAGCGAAACCCTTGGCGCCCCGCCGGCGCACGGGCGCTCGCAAAGGAGCCCAAGACAGAAGAAGCAGCCCGCTTCAAGGCGCTCCTCCAAGACCGCATCTCCGCTGTGCGCGCAGAGGCCATCGCTGGCGTCGCCGCTGGCGCCGAGGCTCAAGCGATCCACGCCCTCACGCCGCTGCTTGAAGACTCGAATGGACGAGTCCGTCGGCGCGCTGCGGCGAGCCTCGCTGGACTGGGTCAACACGGAGCGCTCGCGTGGCTTCTCGAAGACCTCCGAAGGGATGACTCCTGGTTTGACATGCGACTAGGTCGCATCGCTCGCGCCGAAGCCGCGCAAGCGCTCAGCGCTCTCTTCGGGAGAGAGGCGCTCTCTTCCTACACCACCCGAAACAGCCCCGACACTGAGGAGAACCGCGCCGCGATCGCCGTCCTTGAAGAGCGCTGCAAGGAGCTCGCGGGTGAGTCTTGGCCTACGCTACCTGACATCGCGCGTGCTCCGAGCCATGTCGAGGGCGAGGTCATCGGCATCGAGCTGCGCTCCTGCCGCTTCGGCGAGCATCTCCTGCGCTGGACCGCAGATGACCGCCTCGTGATCGGCGAAGGCGACACGCACATCTTGGCCCTGCCGAAGGGCGCGACGGCCGAACTCTTAGTCCAGGCACAAGCTGCCCTCGAGGCGCTCGATGGGGAGCGAAGCTTCGGAGATCCGGGATGCGACCTCGAGAGACACCACTTCATGCTCCCGGGAGAGGCGCGCTCATGGACGATTCAACTCACGAAAGGTCCGGAGGCTGTCCTCGATCTTCGGCCCGCTGCGCTAGACAGCCTCGCCTCGGCAATGATCGAGAGCGCCTCCTTGGTCGACAATGGAGCTCGATTCAAGAAGCTGCTGACCGACACCTTTGAGGCGCTCGGCGGCCCCCTCGCGGACTAACTCAGGCCTCTTCAGGCTTCTGTGTGTCTGGGCCAGGGTTAGGGGTCAAGCCGAAGTCTGCGGGCTTCGCCTCACTCCCGAGCGCTCGCATCAGCTGGTGCCATGCGCTCGCGTCACGCGTCTCAATGGGCGCCTTCGAGAACACTCTCTCGATCATGCGCTCGACATCTGCTGCGACGCGGGGTGACTTCGCGACCTGCCCAGCCAAGATGTGTTTCAAGTGCGCCTTCAAAAACTCCCGCTGTTCACCAGTCATCGGATGACCGCCAGCCTCAATCGGCATACGCACCTCATCCCCAAAGAGAGGCTCGAGCACGACGCTGACCGCCACCGCGAGATTGAGCGAGGTGTGCCTAGGCGAGGTTCGCACATGAACGAGCTTGTGACAGAGCGCAGCCTCTTCGCTGTCCATCCCTGCCGCCTCATTACCAAAGACGAGCGCGACTCGCTCCCCTTCCGTTGCGCATCGCTCTCTGACCTCTTCCTTTGCTTTGCGCCAGTCAGACAAGATCAAGTTGTCACGACCCCGAGCCGTGAACCCCACGACATGGGTGCAATCACTCAGGGCCTCTCTCAGCGTCTCGACGACCCGCAGCTCGCGCAGCGCGTCCTCGACCCCGTGAGACATCTGCTCAAATTCAGGGTGAACGAGCAGCGCTGGACGCACCGGATTCACGAGCACTAGCTCGCAAGGCCCGAAGTTTTCGACGATCCGCAGGATCATCCCGACGTTTCTAGGGCCTGCAGGCCTACATAGGACCACTCGCTTCATCCGTTCTTCTCCATTCCCTGAGCGAGGCGAACAGCCTCAATTTGTGCGGGGTCAGGGTTTCCACCCGAGACAATCGCCACGACCCGGAGGGGGTCGGCTTTTGTTCTCCCCTCAAGCCAGCGCTCCGGTATCCGTCCGCTCAAGACCAGCGCAGTAGTCGCCGCACCCGCAGGTTCTACGACCTCCCCAGCTAGAACGAGAGCAGCCTGAGCGGCGAAGACCTGCTCATCTGTGACGAGCAGGACGCTGTCGACCGTCTCTGCACAGGTCGCGACATTTAGCTTTCCAGAGCTGAGGGGGCAGAGCCCCTGGACCTCGGTCGTGATCTCTTCAAGGAGCACTGGCTCACCGGCGACGAGTCCGCGCTGCATCGAGGCTGCGCCCTCCGGCTCCACACCGATGACGGCCACGCTCGAACCAAGCTCTTGCCTCACAGCGAGAGAGACTCCAGTGATCAAGCCACCACCGCCCACCGGCACGATCACGACCTCTACCGAGGGATCTTGCTGTGTTATCTCCAAGCCAACCGTCCCTGCGCCCTGCGCGGTGCGCTCGGCGTCATAAGGATGAATGAGCACTGCGCCAGCAGCGACGCGCTCTGCGCAGATCGTCTCCGCCTCAGCGCGCGTGTCACCGAGGACCACCTCTGCGCCGTTCTCTCGACACGCAGCGATCTTGTTGGGATAAGCGTCGGCGGGCATGACGATCGTCGCCTTGATGCCCGCGCGCTGCGCTGCCCAGCTGAGCGCCTTGCCGTGATTTCCGGAGCTAGTCGCGATCACCCCCCGCTCACGCTCCTCATCGCTCAGGAGGGAGATCTGGTTCCAAGCGCCGCGCGCCTTGAACGAGCCTGTCACCTGATGGTTTTCGAGCTTGAGCAGTAAGCGCACCCGCTCATCGGGGCAGTCGAAGGCTAAGAGCGGGGTCTCCAGCGTGACGCCCTCTAGGCGGGGCACGGCTTCGCGGATCTTGATATCTAAACGGGCTTGAGTCATCCCCCGGAGGATAGCGGATCGACAGGCGGTCCGGTCCCGGTCAACATGGAGACCTCTCATGACCCAGACCTCCAGAGATCTAGACCAGCCCTCTTCAGCAGAGAGCAGCCTGCCCTTCACCGGGCCCTGGCTCCTAGCGCCCATGGAAGGTGTCACGGAGCCCGTCTTCCGTGAGCTGGTGCTGAATCGCAACGGAGCGGAGCTGCTCGGAGGCGCCTTCACAGAGTTCGTCCGTGTCACAGATCATGCGATCCCAACAAAGGTCCTCCGCGCGCATCTCGGCGAGGCCCGCCACGAGGCTCCTGTCGGACTCCAGCTGATGGGCGCAGACCTCGAAGCTCTCGCTCTCACAGCTCGCCGTGCAGAGGAAGCTGGAGCACCGCTCTTGGACCTCAACTTTGGCTGTCCCGCCAAGGGCGCGCTGAGAGGCTGCGCTGGCTCTGCGACGCTGACCGACCCGGCACGCGTCGAGGCGACCGTGCGTGCCTGTAGCGACGCAGTCAAAAACATCCCAGTGACTGCAAAGATGCGCGCTGGCTATGAGGATGACAGCTTGCTCGAAGACAATGTGCGCGCCGCAGAAGCTGGTGGAGCCGCGCTCGTGACCGTCCACTGCAGAACAAAAGCAGAGAACTACAGCCCAGTCATCGACTGGACGCGACTCTCGCGAGCCGTAGAAGCCGCGACAGGTCCGGTCTGCGGCAACGGCGGAGTCCGCTCACATCGAGACCTGGAGCGCATGCGCGAGGAGACCGGCTGCCAATATGTGATGGTCGGACATGGAGCGTTAGCAGACCCTTGGATCTTCACGGGGACAGAGGTCGACTCGCAGACCGCGGCGAGCTTCTTGCTCGAATACTCAGAGCGCCTAGTGGCGAGCGGGTCATCGACGAAGGGCAGCGTACAGAGGGTCAAACAGCTCATCGTCCATTGGAGCGCGGGTGGGCTCTGCGAAGACCGCGACTCCTGGCTCAAAGAGCGAGACCATGAGGCCCTCCTAGGTCGCCTACGGGCCCTCTCCAGGCAATGAGCTCCAGGCAATGAGCGACTCACAGAGCCTTCCTAGATAAGCTGCTGCGCATCGCGCTTACGCGACCCACATGACTTGGACTCACGACGACGCCAACGCTCTCTACTCAGTTGCGAGCTGGGGTGATGACTTCTTCAAGGTCAGCGCCGATGGGAACGTCGTCGTCTCACCACGCTGCTGGGCTCCTGAGCAAAAGATCGACCTCTATGAGCTCCTAAGTGATGTTCAGCGACGAGGCATCCAAACTCCGGTGCTCATGCGCTTCGAGGGGATCCTCCGATCACGAGTGCGTCAGCTCTCGAGCGCGTTCAAGCGAGCCAGCAAGGAGTATGGCTTCAAGAACAGCTACCGACCCATCTACCCGATCAAGGTGAACCAAGAACGGCACGTTGTAGACGCACTCTTGAGAGATGGGAGAGAGCTCGGCTTGGGACTTGAGGCTGGCAGCAAACCAGAGCTGCTCGCCCTCCTCACGATGGACCTAGGCGAAGACCCGCTGATCATCTGCAACGGCTACAAGGACTCTGACTATCTAGAGATGGCGCTCCTCGCGCAGCGCCTCGGGATAAGAGCTGTGGTCGTCATCGAGAAACCTAGCGAGCTCAAGACGCTCTTGCGCCTCTCCGCAGAGCTGAACATCCCGCCCCTGATCGGAGTCAGGACGAAGCTCTCCAGCTCCGGATCTGGTCGCTGGCAAACATCCAGCGGTGACCGCTCCAAATTTGGATTGACCTTGCAGGAGATCGTCCAACTCGTCGAAGAGTTGAAGCTGCACAATCAACTCAGCGCTCTCCAGCTCTTCCACTTCCACCTCGGGAGCCAGGTCACCAACATCCGCTCCTTCAAGCGAGCCATGCAAGAGGCCTCCGCGACCTTCGTGAGCCTCCGAGAGATGGGAGCACCGCTCGAATTCCTAGACGTCGGTGGTGGACTGGGGGTCGACTATGATGGCTCACAAACAGACTACGACTCCTCTATGAACTACTCGCTGCAGGAGTACGCAAACGACGTCGTGTGGCACATAGTCGATGCATGCGACCGCAAGGGACTCTCCCACCCCACCCTCCTCTCAGAGTCTGGTCGGGCCCTCGTCGCGCACCACACCGTACTCATCACAGATGTCCTGAGCTCTTCCAACCACATGATCGATGGCCTTCCGAAGCCACCATCTCCGGAAGAACACGAGGCCGTTTGGGGCATCGCAGAGGTCTCCAAGGACATCAACTCAGAGAACTACCTCGAGTCGTTTCACGACCTCAAAGAGCTACGAGAGCAAGCGACCGTCCAGTTCAACTTAGGCTCAATCAACCTCACAGAGCGCGCCCGAATCGATGAGTTTTACTGGCATGGAGCCGAGAAGATCTTGACCCTCGCCAAGGCTGATGAGTTCCTCCACGAAGAGCTCAAGCTCCTTGAGAGGGACCTCGCTGAGACCTATTTCCTCAACCTCTCGATCTTCCAGTCGATCCCTGATGCCTGGGCGATCCAGCAGCTCTTCCCAGTTCTGCCCATCCACAGGCTCAATGAAGAGCCCACGAGGCGCACCACCCTCGCAGACATCACCTGTGACTCTGACGGGAAGATCGACCGCTTCATCGCCCGGAGTGAGCCGAAAGAGACCTTAGAGGTCCACGAGTTGAAAGAAGGAGAGCCCTACTACCTAGGCTTCTTCCTCGTAGGCGCCTATCAAGAGATCCTCGGTGACATGCACAACCTCCTCGGAGACACCAACATCGTCCACGTCGAATTAGATGACCAAGGTCGCGCGAACCTCAAGCACATCGAGCGCGGAGATCGAGTGCAAGACGTGCTCGAATATGTCGATTATCACGAGCAGGACCTCTTAAAAGACCTTAGACGTGAGATGGAGAAGGCGCTCGATGAAGAGCGCATCAGCGTCGAAGAATCAGCACATTTATTCAGCCGCTTCAAAGCGGGCCTCGCTGGCTACACTTACCTCAGCAAAGACATGAGCGCCTCCGCTCTCCTCACATCACCCTCCCCAGTCCCTCTGACTGCAGAACTCCCAACGACATGAAGATCGCTACAGGAATACGCGTAGAACTTGACTATGAGCTGCTCGACAACAAGGGCGGCGTCATCGAGACCAGCGAAGAGGCTGGCCGTATCATTTACACGCACGGTGGCGAAGAGATCCCTGTCCCGCTCGAGGCTGCTCTAGAGGGCGCGTCGACAGGCGACTCCCGTGAGGTCTCCTTAGCACCCGAGGACGCCTTCGGCGAACGAGACCTCGAGTCAATCTTCAGCGTCCCCACCGATATGATCGGTGAGGGAGTCACCCCACGCGCAGGTGATTGGTTGGAGATGAACGTCGAACCGGAAGAGGACGATGACTTCACGGAGTCCTACGAGCTCGAGGCCTTAGTCGTCTCCGTTGAAGACGACGAGGTCATCCTCGACACCAACCACCCGCTCGCTGGACAAGAGGTCACCTTCAAAGTGACTGTCGCCTCGGTCTCAACGCCCGAGTGACCAAGACCTACTAATCCGATCAACTGTGATCACCCCTGACATCCTCGGAGACCGCGAGGCCCTCGCACTCCCCGAGGGTTCATCTCCCCTCCTCACCGTCGTCGTCGACACTGAAGAAGAGTTTGATTGGGACGCCCCCTTCTCAAGAGCTTCAACCTCAGTTGATTCACTCGCTGAGCTAGATCGCTTCCAAGGCTTGTGTGAAGAGCACCGCGTCTCCCCGACCTATGTCTGCGATTGGCCAGTGGTCACCTCGGAGCTAGGACAGCAAACCCTCGGCACCTATTTAGAACGAGGGGTCTGTCACCTCGGAGCACACCTTCATCCTTGGGTGACTCCTCCCCATGATGAAGAGCTCTCGAGTCACAACTCTTACCCCGGGAACTTGTCGCCCGACCTCGAGCGCGAGAAGCTCGAGCGGCTCACCATCGCTATCAGCGAGCGCTTTGGACACGCTCCACGCGTCTACCGCGCAGGCAGATATGGCTTCGGGCCTCGCAGCGCAGAGGCGCTCGAATCCCTCGGCTACGCTGTCGACGTCTCGCCTCTCGCGGGTTTCAACCTCAGCGCAGACGGCGGGCCAGACTGGTCTACGCTCGGACCTGAGCCGTATCGCTTCGGCCCCAACAAAGCCCTCATCGGTTTTCCAGCGACCGGCGGCTTCTCTGGCTGGCTCGGGGGCGGCGCACAACTGCACAAAGCCCTCCACAAGCCCCTACCGAGCGCCCTACGCCTCCAAGGAGTCCTCAGTCGCCTCGGAGCCTTCGAACGCATCATGCTCTCTCCTGAGGGCTACACCCTCACTCACATGAAACGCCTCACGCGCGCGCTCCTCGCTCGAGGCACCCGACTCTTCCAGCTCTCGCTTCACAGCCCCTCCATGCTCCCTGGTTGCACAAGCTACGCTCGAGATCCCCAAGAACGGGACGCCCTGCTCGCTAGATGTGCGGATTATCTCCGCTGGTTCCGAGAGGATGTTGGAGGGGAGATGGCTGCGCTCCCCGAACTCCCACAGCTGCTCCGCTCAATCCCCCTAACTAAATCGTGAAGATCCTCGGACTCTCTCCCCTCGACAAGGACGCCACAGCCTCCTTAGTCGAAGATGGACGCCTCCTCTTTGCCGCCGGAGAGGAGCGCTTCAGCCGCATCAAGCAGCACTCAGGATTCCCAGCCGCAGCGATTCGCGCAGCGCTAGAGGCCACAGGCACTGATCCATCAGAGCTCGATCAGGTCGCCTACCCCTTCCTCTCGGCAGAGAAAGAGGCCAAGCTCATCCGAGATTCGATGCTCTACGAGCGATCGATCGCCAAAGAAGGATCAAGCGCCGCCGAGCTCTCGAGGCTCATCACCGAGGCGAAGGGGCGCGTCCCGCAGCGAGAGGCCGCTGTTCATGGCTTGAGCTCTCCGAACCAGAAGGTTGAGCGTCCGCTCTACAAGCGCCTCGCCTATCAACTGCTCGGCGCGTCAAAGCTCTCGACACAGGTCGGCCTGAAGCGCTCAGCCGCCTGGGCCGAGAAAGCAATAGCGGAGCACACCCGCTGGTCCGAAGAGCTGCTCAGCGGCCTGAAAGAGTTCGGCTTAGAGAACAAACTAAAGCGCTATGAACATCACCTCTCACACGCATCGAATGCATACCTAGCGAGCGGCTTTGACCGCGCGCTGATCTTCACACTAGACGGCTATGGCTCTGGCTTAGCTGGATCTATCGGAATCGGCGAGGGCGGCAAGGTCTCTCGCCAACATGGCCTGCGCTTCCCCTACTCCCTAGGCACCTTCTACGAGAACGTGACCAGCGCGCTCGGGTATCACCCCGATCGCCACGCCGGAAAGATCGTCGGCCTCGCCGCCTATGGCGACCCCTCGATCTTAGAAGAGGTCGTCTCTCATCGCTTCCACCACCAGGGCGCCGGCTTCCGCATTGACCAAAACCTCAACCCTTTCTTCGCTCGTCACCTAGCGGTGAACTTTCCGATGATTGACGTCGCTGCCGCTTGGCAGTTCGTCCTAGAGCAGGTCACCGTGCGCTTAGTCGAGCACTGGGCCCGCGTCCTAGGCTGCTCCAATATTGTCCTCTCGGGTGGAGTGACCGCGAACGTGAAGATGAACCAGCGCATCCACGAAGCCGAAGGCGTCGAGTCGATCTTTATCTATCCGAACATGGGTGATGGCGGCTGCGGGAGCGGCATAGCCATGCACCAGTCATGGCAAGGCGGGGTCGGCGCGCCGATAGAGAGCACATACCAAGGGCCCGAGTTCTCTGATGAAGAGTGTGCGAACGCGATCAAATCAGCCGGCCTAGAGTTTGAGCAGCCGCAACATATGGCCGCAGATGTCGCCAAGTTGATCCACACGGGCTCCGTCGTGGCGCGCTTCGGCGGTCGCATGGAATATGGCCCTAGAGCCCTAGGAAACCGGTCTATCCTCTATCACGGCCGCGAGCCCGAGGTGAATCAATGGCTCAACAAGCGCCTCGGTCGCACCGAGTTCATGCCTTTCGCCCCCGTGACCCTTTGGGAAGAGCGCCACCGCTGCTACCACAACCTCGCTGGAGCTGAACACACCGCAGAGTTCATGACGATCACCTTCGATTGCACAGACTTTATGAAGGAGTCCTGCCCTGCGGCCGTTCATGTCGACGGCACAGCTCGCCCTCAACTCATTCGTCGCGAGAAGAACCCCGTCTACTACGACATCGTCGATGAATACCGAAAGCTCTCAGGCATCCCCTGCCTCATCAACACGAGCTTCAACATGCACGAGGAGCCGATCGTCTGCACTCCAGAGGACGCCGTTCGAGCCTTCCTAGACGGCCACCTCGATGTCCTCTCAATGGGTCCCTTCCTCGTCAAGCGGCCGAGCTAGAGAGCACCTAAAAGCTCCAGTTCATTCCGATGCCCAACCAGAAGTTGGAGTCATCTAAGTCGTTGTCCTCGAGGCTCTCACCGAGGTGGTTCGACACGATCGTGCTGGCGGCGATGCTCGTAGTGATCTCTAAGTTTTCGGACCTCTTCCAGTGGACAACCGCCTGCCCTGTGAGGTCTGCGAAGCCCGCCCGATCAATCTTATAGAGCGCCTCTGCCTGATCACTGTCTGCATGCGAGAGGTCAAAGGAGGTCTCTAGACGCCAGCCCGGCGCTAACTCATAACCGCGCGTCACCCCCAACTGGGTGTACATCCCATCACCGTCTTCGAGGTCGTAATAGAGCTTTAACCTCGGCTGGTAGTTCATGATCTGAGAACCAGGGCTCCAAGCGAGCACCGCCTCTGTCGTGTCACCCAAGCCATTGATGTTCGGGTGGCTGCGGTTGACTGCGCCTACGCTGAAAGTGTCTCCCCCAAGATCCCACGTCCAAGTAGGCTCAAACTCAACTCGTGTAATCTGCCCTCCGTTCCCGTCAGGGAAGGCCCCATCTCCAGCGTTATTTGTGCCATCCGCATTCAGGAATGTGCCCAAGCTAAAGCTCTGGCCTTCTCCGAGATCTAGGGTCCATTGATTGATCGCCTGGACGACCTTCCCATCAGTCTGAGAGATCCCACGGAAGACGTGCTGCGATCGAATTCGCAGCTCGGACTCAATCGTCGGCGGCTGAGTGACCGTGACGCAAGCCTGGGTGATCACGAGCAATAAAAAACAAAGCTTAATGGTGTGGCGCATGGCGGTTTCTCGGTGTCTTAGGCAGGATCTCTTCCCGAGTGTGGGGGTAATCGATGACTCTCTGCAAGGAGTCTTCGCTCCGACTCTCTTATATGCCGATTCAAATCTAGATAAGGGCGCCCTCGCCCTCAGAAAGTACAACAGCCAACACTAGCTGCACTCTACGAACTCACGACTGATGCATTATCTTCTCCTCCTCGGACTTGTCTTCCTCTTCATAGCGCTCCTTTACCAAGGGCACGCGCTCCTCTCGTGGGTCCTGCCATTAGGAATCGGCTTCCTCTACTGCAAGATCACAGGGTCCTGGGGCACAGGCGCGGCTGGTCTCTTTGCGATCTACGCGCTCTGCGTGACGATCTTTGGAATACGTCCGATCAGGCGCATTGTCCTCTCGAAGAACATCCTTCCTGCTATGGCGGGCATCTTCCCAAAGATGTCGGAGACGGAGCGTGTCGCGCTTGAGGCCGGGACCGTCTGGTGGGACGCGGACCTCTTCAGTGGCCGCCCAGACTTCAAGAAGCTGATCGATTTCAAGGTCTCAGAGCCCTCCTCTATCGAACGCAGCTTCCTAGAGAATGAGTGCGAAGAGCTCTGTCGGATGCTCAACGCATGGCAGATTCATAACGACCGCGACCTCCCGAAGAGCGTCTGGGACTTCATCAAGTCCAAGGGCTTCATGGGGCTCATCATCCCTACCGAATACGGCGGGAAGGGCTTCTCGGCGCAAGCCGTCAGCGAGATCATCGCGAAGATCTCTAGCCGCTCTATCTCGGCCTCTGTGACCATCATGGTCCCCAACTCCCTCGGGCCGGCAGAGCTCCTCCTGCACTACGGAACGAAGGAGCAACGTGACCTCTACCTCCCCCGCCTAGCAGACGGCCGCGAGGTCCCTGCTTTCGCGCTCACAGAGCCGAACGCCGGCTCTGACGCAGGCTCGATGACCTCACAAGGTGTCGTCTGCAAGGGAGAGTGGGAGGGCGAAGAGGTCCTCGGCATGCGTCTCACGTGGAACAAGCGCTACATCACCCTCGCGCCGCGCGCCACGCTCCTCGGGCTAGCCTTCAAGCTGCGTGACCCTGACGGACTCCTCGGAGACAAGCCTGAGCTCGGCATCACCTGCGCGCTCGTCCCCACAGATGTTCCCGGCGTCGTCAACGATAGACAACACGACCCGCTCGGGATCCCCTTCTTCAACGGGCCGACGAGCGGCGAAGACATCTTCGTCCCCTTGAGCTTCATCATCGGCGGACCAGAACAAGCCGGCCAAGGCTGGCGCATGCTCATGGACTGCCTCTCTGCTGGACGCGGCGTGAGCCTCCCCGGCTTGTCAGGCGGCGGCGCCCAAGCTGTCGTGCGTGGAGTCGGCGCTTACACAAGCATCCGTGAGCAGTTCGGCATCCCGATCGGCCAGTTCGAAGGCATCCAAGAGCCGCTCACTCGCATCGGCGGACTCACCTATGTGATCAACGCCGCCCGCAAGCTGACTGCGGGAGCTGTCGACGCTGGCGAGAAGCCTGCCGTCATCTCAGCGATCGTGAAGGCCTACCTCACCGAGGCCATGCGCGACGTCGTCAACGACGCCATGGACATCACCGGCGGAGCAGGCATCTGCCTCGGCCCCCGCAACACGCTCGGGAGCGCCTACCACGGCATGCCGATCAGCATCACGGTCGAGGGCGCCAACATCCTCACTCGCAGCATGATCATCTTCGGTCAAGGCGCGATCCGCTGTCACCCCTACGCCTTCGAAGAGATGAGCGCGACATGGGAGCGTGACGTGAAGCGCTTTGACAGAGCCCTCTTTGGCCATGTCGGCAGCATCTTCACCAACATCACGCGCGCCTCGCTCCTCGGAGCGACCTGCGCGCGCCTCGCGACGCCGCCCCTTCCTGGCCCGACCGCTCCGCACTTCAGACAGCTCACACGCATGAGCGCGGCCTTCAACGTCTGCTCAGAGATCTCGATGGCGACCCTCGGCGGGAGCCTTAAGTTCCGTGAGCGAATCACCGGCCGTCTCGCCGACGCGCTCTCTTGGATGTATCTCTCCAGCGCGACGCTCAAGCAGTTCATCGACGATGGTCAAAATGAGCGCGATCGCCCCTTCATGGAGTGGGGCTGCATCCACGCACACCACGAGATCCAGCGCGCCTTGATGGAGCTCTTGGACAACCTCCCAGCCAGCATGCTCGGGAAGGTCATGAAGATGAAGCTCTTCCCCTTCTGGTCAAGGGTGCTGCCGCCCTCCGACCGCCTCGGCTCGAAGCTCGCCAAGGCCCTCCTTGATGACGGCGAAGCGAGACGCCACCTCTCACAGGGGATCCATATCCCTGGGCCTGAAGACTTGGGGCTCGGACGCCTAGAGGCAGCCTTAGATGCGGCCGTCGCAGCGCGCGCTCCGCGCAAGAAGGTCAAGGACGCGCAGAGAGCCGGGAAGCTCCCGCGCGGCGCTGAGCTCTCTGTGCTCGATGAAGCTGTCCAGCACGGGCTCCTCAGCGAGATCGAGAGAGACCTCGTGATCAAGGCCTCCATCAGCCGTGACGAGGCTGTGCAGGTCGACGACTTCCCCTCTCCCGCGCCGCTGAATTAACACAGCGCCAGGTGAACTAATCTGCGGTCTCGACGAGCCATCTCCGAAGGCGCT
>JAPKBY010000357.1 GCA_028823185.1 Planctomycetota bacterium | reverse complement strand
TACGGCGGGGCCTTCGCCAGCCAACTTGAGACACAGCAGATCGGTATCGACTTCGGCTTTTGCGAATGCATCGATTTCAGCATGAACTTCATCGACTTCGAGAGCGACGCAGGGCTCGACGATTCAGAGATGGACATCATGTTGGGAATGGACCTCAGCGATAACGTCAGGGCATTCATCGGATATGGCGAGACAGACAGCGACATTAAAGTCGGCTACCTCGCAATGAAGACCTCGTTCTAAGCGAAGCTCTTAACATCACTTCACCGAGGCGGCCTCTGAGGCCGCCTCGGTTTTTTTATGCCCTATACGTGAGATCGGTGAAGCACGAGAGCGTGTGCGCAAGAGCCACTACAAGCTGTTTTTCACGATCACGCTCGGAACCAATCCGGAGCGAGCGCGTTCGACTATGATCTTCATCCCCCCCCTTTTTGAATCCATCATGCTCAAAATCGCCGCCTGCTCAGCCCTCACCCTCCTCACTCTCAGCTCCGTAGCGATCGCCTCTAAGGGGCCCCAGCGAGGAGGCGAGAGGAGAGAGCCCCAAGAGATTGACGGCGGCATCAAGCGCAACGAAGAGGGCGCCTCACAGGGCTACACCTTCTTCGCTCCGCTCCGATCGAAGACGAGCTACCTCATCGACATGGAAGGCGAGGTGGTTCATGAGTGGCCCTCAGAGCACCCCCCCGGAAACTCTGCCTACCTCTTAGATGACGGCAGCCTGATGCGCACCGCGCAGGACTTCGACAACCCGACCTTTCACGGCGGCGGCTCTGGAGGACGAATTCAACACATCTCTTGGGACGGTGAGCTCTTGTGGGACTTCCTCTTCTCCAATGAAGAGCACATGCAGCACCACGACATCGCCGTCCTCCCGAATGGCAATGTGCTCATGATCGCCTGGGAGTTCAAGACACCTGAAGAGGCGATCGCCGCAGGACGAGAGCCCTCATCAGTAGGTGAAGAGGGCGTCTGGCCCGACACGATCATTGAGGTCAAGCCGGACGGTAAGACCGGAGGCGAGATCGTCTGGGAGTGGCGCCTCTGGGACCACCTGGTCCAAGATGTGAATGAAGAGCTGAACAACTATGGCGAGGTCTCTCTTCATCCGGAGCTCGTCAACGTAAACCACGCTGCACGAGGCGATGGCGACTGGAACCACACCAACTCCATCAACTACAACGCCAAGCTCGATCAGGTGACCATCAGCGTACGCACCTTCAATGAGCTGTGGGTCATCGATCACTCCACCACGACTGAAGAAGCCGCGAGCCACGAAGGTGGAGAGCGCGGACGTGGCGGTGACATCCTCTATCGCTGGGGTAATCCCGCGGCCTATGGCCGCGGCAGCCGCAGGGACATGCTTCTCTATGGCCAACACGACGTCCAATGGATCGACGACGAGCTCCCTGGAGAAGGCAACCTCCTCATCTTCAACAACGGCGGCCGGGACGGACGAGAGCACTCCACCGTTGATGAGGTCGTCGTCCCCCTCAACAAAGACGCTGTCTACACGATCGAGGAGGGCGCAGCCTTTGAACCCAAGAAGGCCCACTGGACCTATGGAGAGAAAGAGAGCGAGCGCTTCAGCTCTGGCTTTATCTCTGGCGCTCAACGATTGATGAACGGCAACACGCTGATCTGCTCTGGCGCAGACGGACGCCTCTTTGAGGTCACCGCTGAGAATGAGATCGTCTGGGAATATATAAACCCCTTCTTCGACGAAGGCATCACACCTGCCGGACGGAGAGGCCCGAATCGCGGTCGCGGCGATGGACCCCCAAACGGCGGTCCCCCTGGCCGCGGCGGGAGACCTGGCGGCGGTGACAGACCTGACCGCGGCGGGAGACCTGGCGGCGGCGGTGGACCTGGCGGCGGCGTGCCGAACATCGTGTTCAGGGCGCTTCGCTTCGCCCCGGACCACCCGGGCCTCTCAGGTTTAAACAAAGAGAGCGACGGGTGACCCGACTCCTAGCACTCTCACTCCTAACTCTCCTCACAAGCTGCAACTATGGGTCGCGGCCGGAGCACGGAGGAGATGTGATTCTGATCACAGTCGATGCGCTGCGGGCTGACTTCATCTCACCTGAGAACACACCGACGCTAGCTAGACTCGCAGCAGAGGGCCTCTCCTTCACGAACGCTCGCGCTAACTCTTCTCACCCGCTGCAATCTTCAGCAGCCTTGCTCACTGGGCTCCTCCCCACTCGGGGTGGGAGCATCGGTCTCTTGGAGGCTGCGCCTTCCAAAGAGGCCGAGACGCTCGCAGAAGCCTTCGCACTGAGTGGCTTCTCAACCAGCCTCGTGTCGAGTCAACCGCTCCTCAGCGGTGAAGGATTCCGACGTGGCTACGCAGACATTCAGATCGCACGCTCCGGAGAGCTCTGGAACGCAGAAGAGGTCGCCACGCGTGCCGCTGATGTGCTCGAAGACGCTGGCGATGAGCGCTGCTTCCTCCAGCTCCACTTCGCAGACCCGCATGAACCCCACCAAGGAGACAGCCCACCCTTGGTCAGCTTCGCAGAGCTGCGCGCCCGAATCGCAGAAGGGGCGAGCGGCGAAGCGCTCTGTTCGGAGCCTGAGCTCGACTCTCTAAAAGCTGCATACATGGCAGAGATCGCTGCTGTAGACGCTGCCATCAGCTCGCTCCTAGAGGCGATCGAAGCGAGAGATCACCCAGAGGGCACTCTCTTGATCTTCACCGCGACTTGCGGGGAAGAGTTCCTAGAGCACGGCTACCTAGGGCACTCTTGGACGCTAAACGAAGAGGCCATACGCGTGCCCTTGTTTCTACACGCGCCCTCCTCCATTGCTCCAGCCATAGACGAGCAAGC
>JAPKBY010000356.1 GCA_028823185.1 Planctomycetota bacterium | reverse complement strand
TCTGCGAAGAGGATGTGATCAACTGCGGCTGGCGCGCGCGCGATGACTCTCCCATCTGCGCCGCAGAAGAAAGACTCGCCTGCGAAGTTGAGGTGCTCTTCCTCGCCGACCCTGTTCGCGAGCGCTGTGAAGTAGCCGTTCTGAAAGGCAGAGACTTGAAGCTCTGCCTCGTAGAGGCCCTCGGGCCACTCGCCCACGGCTCCGGCCTGTGGAATACAGACGAGCTGGGCGCCCCCGATAGCGAGTCCGCGCATCACCTCTGGGTAGTGGCGGTCGTAGCAGATCGCGACGCCGACGCGACCTGCGGCCGTGTCGTAGACGGGCAGGCCTGTGTCACCTGGATCGTAGTAGCCCTGCTCGTGGAAGCTGGCGTACTCCGTGATGTGGAGCATGCGAGTGACCCCCAGGAGCGTTCCATCGGCGTCAATGACCGGAGAGCTGTCATAGGTCTTGTCGCCGTCGCGCTCATAGAGGTTGGCCACGATGACGATGCCCAGCTCCTTAGCCTTCGCGCACAGGGCTGCGGTCATCGGCCCAGGGATCTCCTCCGCAAGAGCTCGCACGTCGCCCTCTGCGGGCCGCTGAGGATAGAAGGGCTCGAAGGCGAGCTCGGCGAAGCAGGCGAGCTGCGCACCGCCAGCCGCTGCCTCGTCAAGCGCAGCGAGGCCTCGGGCGAGGTTCGCTCCCTTATCAGTCGACGCCGACTGCTGAATGAGTGCGACGCGCGGCATGACTAGAGCGCTCAGCCTCCGAGCATGTCCAAGCTAGCGCTAGCCCAGCTTTGAATCATCTCGGGGTGTATGAAGAAGTAGATTGAGCCAGCGCTCAAGAGCAAGATCAGCCCTGTGAAGGCCGAGTTGCAGAGCGCGGCAGGCGACTCGTCTTCGCCGGGTTCAAAGAAGAGCGCCTTCGCGATGCGGAAGTAATAGAAGAGGCTGATGACGCTGTTCAATGCGGCGACCATCACGAGCCAGATCAGTTCGGCGTTCACGCCCTCCACGAAGAGCAGATACTTCCCGTAGAAGCCCACTGTCGGCGGAAGCCCAGTGAGGCTCACGAGCAAGGCCACCATGGCGATAGAGATGAGCGGATACTTGGGACCCATGCCGCGCAAGTTTTCGATCTTGTCTGAACCGGTGACCCCCTCGAAGAAGAGGACGACCGCAAAGGCGCCCAAGTTCATGAAGTAGTAGGCGGCCAAGTAGTACATCGCCGCTTCGAAGCCAGCAGCGGTCATCGCGGCTGCGCCGATCAACACATAGCCCGCGTGGGCGATGGAGGAATAAGCGAGCATGCGCTTGAGGCTCGATTGCTTGAGCGCCGAGAGATTGCCGATCGTCATCGTCACTGCTGCGATGAGCGCCAAGAGTCCGCCGATGGACTTTCCATACTCAGCGATGACCTCGTGCACACCCTCGGTCATGAAGATCGCGCCGAGGAAGCGCAGCAAGGCGCCGAAGCCAGCAGCCTTAGAGGCGACCGCCAAGAAGGTCGTGACCGGCGTAGGCGCGCCCTCATAGACGTCCGGCGTCCAGAAGTGGAAGGGGACGGCTGAGATCTTGTATGCGAAGCCAGCGATGATGAGCACGACGGCGACAGCGACCGGAACCGGGCTAGAGGAGAGCTGCGCAGCGAGCGCCTCAGAGCGCCCCATCTCGATCATGTCGAGCGTACCCGTCAGACCGTAGAGCAGGCTGATCCCGTAGAGCATGATCCCCGCTGAGAGCCCGCCGAAGACGACGTACTTCATCGAGGCCTCTGCTGAGCTGCGGTTTCCCTTGTGGAAGCCTGCGAGCGCATAAGAGCAGAGGCTGAGCAGCTCGAGGCCGAGCATCATGAGCAGGAGGCTCGTCGTGCTCACCATGAAGAACACACCGAGCCCAGCGCTCAGGAGGAGGAAGAAATACTCCCCCACATCATCCAAGCGCTGCTGACGGTCATTCAACACAAAGATGATCACCACGATCAGCGAGGCGCAGGTGAAGAGCTTGAAGAAGCGGCCGAACTGGTCGATCTGGACCATGTTCAGCACCGTCTCAGGCGCACCTGTCTGCTTATAAAGGAGCGCCCCAACGAGCACTAGGCCGGCGAGGCTCAGGTTCGCGAGGAGCTTGCCGTCCTTACCCTTCGTCCACACATCTGTGATCAAGACGAGGAGAGCGACGCCCAGGAGGACGAGCTCCGGAGCGATGGCGGCGAGCTGCGCCGAGTAGCTGTTAGCTGCGAGGTACAAGGCTTAGCCGTTCGATGCGACAGTGAGGATCTCGACCAAGTTACGGATGGAGGGCTCCATCCAGTCGAGAAGGAAGTAAGGCAAGATCCCAAGCACGATGCAGAGGAAGAGCAAGGGCGTCAAACAGAACAGCTCTCGCTTGTTGATGTCTGCGAAGCCCGTGTACTTCTGGTTTAAGTTGCCCAAGAAGACTCGCTGCATCGCATAGAGCAAGAAGGCCGCCGTGATGACGATGCCGAGCACGCTGATGAGGACGAGGATTCGGAAGCGCGGATCAACGGCGTCATAGGCCCCGACCAAGGTCATGGCCTCTGCGATGAAGCCCGCCATGCCTGGCAGTCCGAGCGCGGCGAAGAAGCCGATCGTCGTCAGTCCCCAATAGAGCGGCATCTGCTGACTCAGCCCGCCGAAGCCGTTGAGGTCTCGGTGGTGTGCGCGGTCGTAGATGATCCCAACGATGAGGAAGAGCGCGGCAGAGCTTGTGCCGTGGTTGAACATCTGAAGCGCTGCGCCGTTCATACCCCACTCCGTTAGAGCGGCCATCCCCAAGAGCACATAGCCCATGTGGCTGACCGAGGAGTAGGCGACCATTCGCTTGAAGTC
>JAPKBY010000355.1 GCA_028823185.1 Planctomycetota bacterium | reverse complement strand
CGATCATCGCGCCGGCGAACATGCGCAAATGGTCTCCCATCCTTAAAGAAGCCACCTGGGAGATCAAAGAAGTCGACGCGCCGGAACGGACTCGCAACGGCGGAGGACGCCCTGGCGGCGGAAGGAGACAAGACTCGCGAGGTGGAGAACCGCGCCGCAACCAAAGAAGAGGAGAGCGCTCCGAACAGGCTCCTAGAGAGACCGAACAGGCTCCTAGAGAGACCGAACAGGCTCCTAGAGAGGTCGCAGTAGAGACAACGAGCGCTCCTGCAAAGCGAGAGGATCGCCCGGCAGAAGAGCAAAGCGAGAGGCCGCGCCGACGTGGACGCGGCAGAAGGAATGCCGAAGATGCGACCAAAGAGAGCGCTTCAGAGTCCCCCAGACGAGAGCGCACCAGCACTCGCAATGAAGGTAAGACCGAGGACAAGCCGGCCGCCCAAGAGAGGCCCCGACGTGAACGCACTCGCACCCGTACTCGCAATGAGGGTGAGACCGAGAGCAAGCCGGATGCCCAAGAGAGGCCCCGACGCGAGCGCACTCCGAGGAGTGAGAAGAGGTCCGCCGACGCTGAGCGCCCGGCCGAGAACAAATCAAATACACAGAGAGAGCGCCCGGCTACCCCGCCCCCGAGCGGCGGATTTGGCGCAGGCGTCTGAGGTGATTAAGCATGGGCGGATCTAACCCCTACATTGAAGCGCAAGAAACGCAGCTCCCCGGAAAATCATATTCACTGACTTTCCAGCCAGAGGGTAAGACGATTGTCGTCGATCCCTCCGCGCTCCCCTACTCCAGAGAGGGCAAGCCTGGCTCGATCCTTGAGATCGCGATCGGTAACGGCGTCGAGATAGATCATGCCTGCGGAGGCGTCTGCGCTTGCTCGACCTGTCACATCATCTTCCACAAAGGCTTTGAGTCCTGCGCGGAGTCCAGCGAAGACGAGGAAGACCAATTGGACAACGCGCCCGGGCTTGAGGCTCGCTCGCGCCTCGCCTGCCAAGCGGTCCCCGATGGCAGCACAGACGTCATCGTCGAGATACCGAACTGGAACAGAAACCACGTCTCAGAGGAGCACTGAACCTAGAGATGGAAGTTCGCCTCGCCAACCCACGCGGCTTCTGCGCAGGAGTCGACCGCGCCATCGAGATCGTCGAGAAGGCCCTCGAATATCACGGCGCTCCGGTATATGTGCTCCACGAGATCGTCCACAACCAGCATGTGATCAAGGATCTCTCCTCCAGAGGCGTCGAGTTCGTCAAGGAGCTCAGCGAGATCCCGAGCGGTGCCGTCACCATCTTCAGCGCGCACGGAGTCGCTGAGAGCGTCGTCCGAGAAGGCCAAGAGCGCGGACTGCGAGTCATCGACGCCACCTGCCCCCTAGTCACAAAGGTGCACCAGCAAGCGCAGCGCTACTGGGATCAAGAGCGAGAGCTCATCCTGATCGGGCACCCCGGACACCCCGAAGTAGAGGGCACGCGAGGTCGCTTCCCAGGGAAGGTCGTGGTGCTATCTACCGTCAAAGAGGTCGAGGCGCTCTCGCCCAAGGACCCAGATCAGCTCGCCTATGTGACTCAAACGACCTTGTCTCTAGATGACACTCGCGAGGTCATCGATGCGCTCAACCGGCGCTTCCCTTCGATCTCTGGCCCGAGCCTCAATGACATCTGCTATGCGACCCAGAACAGGCAGAACGCTGTCCGAGCTCTAGTCGGAGATGTAGACCTGCTGCTCGTGGTCGGCAGCCAGAACTCCTCCAACTCAAATCGCCTCAGAGAGCTCGGCGAGCGAGAAGGGGTGCCCAGCTACCTCATCGACCACCAAGATGAAATCCAACCCGAGTGGGTCAACGGCAAGCGCTCGATCGGAGTCACAGCGGGCGCCTCCGCACCAGAGATCCTCGTGAAACAGATCATCGACCACCTCCGTGAGCTCGGAGTCGAGACGGTTCAAGAGGTGGACGGCCAGGCTGAGACAGTCACCTTTAGAAATCCTCCCGAACTTGACGCGCTCGCTGCAGAAAGCGGGCGCTGATCAGCTAACTCCTGCCCCAGGGGCACGGAGATCTCTTCTAGAGAGCAAATCATTCTCACGAGGGCCTTTATTGGCCGTATGCTAATCACATGAGAAAAAGTTCCCAACTCATACTCTCTCTCGCGGGCCTGTTGATCAGTAGCTGCGCGAGCACCACCGATACAGCGCCTTCGCTCCATGACGAGACTCTCGGTTGGAATGAGGGTCCTCGGGTCCCCCTCTGAGGTGGCTGACCCGGTGAAGGCGCCTCGGTCTGGGGCGCAGGCAATCTCTCTTCTTCTACTTGGATCCTCACACAACGTGTGGTCTTTCCGCAGGACACAAACCGTGCCCCGCTTGAGTACAGCCTCGTTCATCCAGTGAATGAGCGCCTCCAGCTAGGGATCGAATACAACTACTCAGAAGAGAACATCTCTCCTGTCGCTGTGTACCGCCTCATTGATGCCACTGAGGACACACCAGCGGTCATGCTTGGAACAAGCTCCGCTTGGCCTTCAAGTGAAGTCGATGGGAACGCATACACGGTCACCTTGGCAAAGATGCTGGACGAGGATACGAGCGCGACCCTCGGGGCCGCTTATATCCCCGACAATGACGACTGGCGGATGCCAGCGAGCCTCTCTCGGAGACTGACAGAGACTCTCTCAGCGAGCATCATGTATGACGGCGACACGCTACATCCCATCCTCATCATGGATATGGATGGAGCCAGCATCTCTTTCATTCTCCTCGGCGGAGAAGACCCAGCGATCTCCATCTCACTGTTCCAGTGAGCGCGCCCTTCCGGGCTCAACCTCTAGCGCTGCAGATCAAC
>JAPKBY010000354.1 GCA_028823185.1 Planctomycetota bacterium | reverse complement strand
CGTTCGCCGCCCTTGATCTCGAGGAGGTGTGCTGTGCCCTCACCCTTCTGGAGAGCGCGCCCTGTCTCTGAGAGACTCAGGGTCGGGTAAGGGCCGGGCTCGACGCGCAGGAAACCTTGGGCTGTGAGCTGCTCGAGCCAGGTCCGCATGGTCGAGGTCGTGTGCTCTTTGAGGCTGCCGTGGCAGGGGAGAGAGCCGTGGTTGTATTTTCTCATGCGCGCGGTGTTCGCGCCGCGCAAGACCTCAGCGATGTGGGCCCCGCCGAAGCGCTCGCCTGTGGCGGAGACGCAAGAGATGAGGGCGCGGGCCAAGCTCGTCGAGTCGTTGACGGCCTCGAGCTCTCCGAGGCAGACATCGCAGGCGCCGCATTTTTCAGCCTCGAGGTCTTGGCCGAAGTGTTGTGCGAGGTGTCGGTGACGGCAGGCGGCAGCTCCTGCGTAGTTTGCGATCTCGTCCAGGCGAGTCATGGCGCCGCTCTCCTCATCTCGCAGGGTCGCTTCATCTCCGCCCTCATCGATAGCCTCTTGGGTCGAGCGCTCGATCAAGCGGCCCCAGCTCTGACGGTCGGAGGTCTTGGCGAAGAGCACGCACTCAGAGGGGAGATCGTCACGGCCAGCGCGTCCGGTCTCTTGGACATATTGTTCCACGCCTTTGGGCAGGCTGGCGTGAGCGACGAAGCGCACATCAGGTCTGTCGATGCCCATCCCGAAGGCGACGGTCGCGACCACGACGTCGATGCGCTCTGACTTAAAACCTTCGGAGGTTCGCATGCGCTCGTCGCGGCTGAGGCCGGCGTGATAGCGGGCGCACTTGATGCCCTTGGACACTAGCCCCTCATGCAACTCCTCGACCTTACGCCTCGAGAGGCAGTAGACGATGCCGCCCTGACCCTTGTGTCGCGCGCAGACCTCGGCGACTTGTTCGAGGGCGCTGTGACGGGCGACGACGCGATAGGTGAGGTTGGGTCGGTCGAAGGCGCCGATGATGTCAGCGTCTTTGTTGAGGCCTAGCTGCGCTCGGATGTCATCACGGACGCGCTCGGTGGCGGTGGCTGTGAGCGCTTGGACGGGCAGCGCTCTGGATCCGCGCAGTTGGCCTAGCAGTCTGTATTCAGGCCTGAAGTCGTGTCCCCAATGGCTGATGCAGTGCGCTTCGTCGATGGCGAGGGCGGCGAGACCTAGGCGCAGCAGCCACTCGAGGAAGCCATCTCTGACCATGCGCTCGGGCGAGACATAGAGCAGCTTGAGCTCGCCGCGGGTGAGGGCGGACTCGATCCGTGAGCGCTCGGCGCTCTCGAGGGTGCTCGCGAGATAAGCCGCAGGTACGCCGTTTTGTTTGAGTCCGTCGACCTGATCCTTCATCAGGCTGATGAGCGGGCTCACGACAACAGTGAAGCCGGGTCGCACCAAGGCGGGGGCTTGATAGCAGAGGCTCTTGCCGCCGCCGGTGGGCATGACGACGAGCGCATCCCGACCTTCCATCGTTGCCTGCATGGCTTCGAGCTGGTGGGGGCGCAGCTCTTCGATGCCCCAATACTGGCGCGCGACCTCGTGGAGCTTGGGTTCGGCCTCCGCCCAGGAGAGCGCAGGTGCGGCGGGCGCCGCGACGGGCTCCGCACCCCAGATCTCTTCCGGGCTGGGCTCCTCAGCTCCGTAGGACCAGAGTTCGCCAGAGTTGTCGTCGTTGTGGATCAAGGTTGAGTGCAGTGGAAAGAGCCCACTGCAGGGACCCTTCTAACAAGGTCCCGTCACGGATCATAGGTGAACTGCTGAAGAGGTGAGAGCGGCGGTCGGCTCAGCCCTTCGGCTTCATGGACTCGACGGAGCCCAAGACATCGTGCGCGTCATTGTGGGAGTGGGTGAAGCCCTGCCGGCGCTCCTCCTCCACAGTCTCCATTGCGCGATAGGCGACGATGTAGGCGCGGCGCCAGCGCTGAGATGTGTTCCCACCTGAGCCGTGCAGGACTCGCTCGCTGTGAACGGTGCAGTCTCCGCGGGCGATCTCTGCGTGCCGCGGCTCGTCATCGCTGCGTAGCTCGGTGAACAGCGTGTGTGACTCTCCGCGATCTCCCTTGAGGGGGCTGTGCGGTCGTAATTCGGGTTCGAGCTGGGTGCCAGGAACGAAGCGCATGCACCCGTTCTCGACGCTGCTGTCATCGAGCGCGAGCCACAGGCTGGCGGTGCGTGTGTCAGGCGTGTCGATCCAATAGGCCATGTCCTGGTGCCAAGCGAAGATAGCCTCCGCTTCGCCAGGAGGCTTCGCGAGGAGCTGGTCGTAGTCGAGCTTGAGGCCTCCGCCGATGAGCTGCTCAGAGATCGAGGCAGCGCGCCGCTCGTAGAGGTTTCCCTGCCAGGCGGGGTGGTAGCGACGGGGGAGCATCACGTTGATCAGCTGAAAGTCTTGGATGGAGCCGCCGTATTCGCCGGTCATGTCGCAGAGGTCTTTCCCCTCGACCTCGATCTCGCCAGAGAGGAAGCGCTCGTAGACCTCGTCGATCTCGGCGAGCTCTTCGGCGGAGAGCACGCCGCGCAGGTGGACATAGCCGTCCTCTTTGAAGCGCGCGATCTCTTCTTCCGAGACCACATAACGATCTCCGATTCTGCGCTCTACCGGGCTCGGCTCCTCAGCCTCGCATGACCGGAACTCGTCAGTGTTGTCTTTGTCGTGGATCAAGGTTTCAGCAGCAGTGGCTTTCAGTGCAGTGCTGTGGAGGTAGCGCTCCACAGGGATACCTTCTACCAAGGCTCAGTTACAGATCCTAGTCGCTCGGTGTCAGAGGCTGGGGATTAGGCTCGCTCAGCCTGAGATTTGATTTAACTCTGCTGAGCCTGATGCCTCGTCGATCATCGAGAGCGTTGACG
>JAPKBY010000353.1 GCA_028823185.1 Planctomycetota bacterium | reverse complement strand
ATGCAGCGACGCAGTGGGTCGACTTCACGAACCCGCCGACCTCCGCCGGAGAGATCGCCGTCGCATCGACCTGGAACTTTCAGTTCTGGTTCCGTGATCCAGCGGCGAACGCGACAGGCTTCAACCTCTCCGACGCCCTCGAGGTCACCTTCTGTCCGTAGTCAGCGCTGGCTCTCTCAGTCTTTCTTGCCAGTGAAAGGGACCCGCTCTGAGTGACCGGTCGCGTGCTCCCACGAGTAGCCCTTTCTCTCTCCCTCGCGGACGTGCAGTCCTCGGCGCTTGATGCGCGGAGCTTCGAAGGCCGCCAGCCCCTCAGCCAAGGCCGCCTTGAGCTGCTTCGACTTCGCGCCATCACTCGCCTCTGCGAGGAGCTCGCAGCTGACCCCGTAGGCGTCCGGCTGGATGACGTAGAGGCCGGCCTTCTTAGGCATCCCCTCGTACTCAGCTAATTCTTTGGTGTCAGAGAGGCTCACCCAACGGAAGCGGCCGACAAAGTCATCACTCCACGCGAGCGGCTCCAAGAGCGCGCTCATCTTCTTCATCGCCTTCTCGTTCTTGCCGACAGCGACGACGAGAGGCATCGAGTCACACGCGGCGACATTCATCGCGAGCTTCAGCCCTTTGATGACAGGCAATGAGCGCTCCTTAGATTTACCCTTCGATGACTGCGGGTGCTCCGCTGAGATCTCCTTCAGGGTCTCTGCGAAGTCATCCGCGCCCTTGGAGATCCATTTCGGTGAGCGACCGCTGCGGACGAGCTCCTTCTTAGCCTCAGAGTCCATGAGCGTGAAGACGGTGTTCTCCAAGCGGCCCTGTCGCCCGCTGAAGATGGAGAGCAAGATCTCCGACTCGTCTTCGTCCTCGAAGGATTTGGGACGGATGCAGACATAGTTGCGAGAGGCCGTGACCACGGCAGGATCGGAGAGAAATTTCTCATTCGTATCCTGAAAGCCCGGTCACCACATGCCCGGTACGCCACCGCAACGCGGCGCCGCAGAGTGCAGGAAGATCGGGAGCCCCAAGCGCTTGGCCTCTGCTGCGCCTTGCTCCCAGGTCCCGTACCAAGCGATCGATGATCCCTCACCGCTCTCTGCCTTCGCTGCGTCTTGAGAGACAGCCAGAGCGGGAGCAGCGAATGTCAAACAGAGAGAGAGCGTGAGCGTCTTCATGAGTCCAGTTAACCGGGTTCTCCCGCTCTCGTTCTGCTTTAGCTCTGAAAAACCTGTGAGGGGGGCGCGCTGCGCTAAGGCAAGAAGCTAGAGAGCTTGCTTGAGAGTGAGCCGCATGCCCATAAGGGCAGACGTGACCAGGTCTTCCTCAAGACCTCTGTCTTCGGGTTTGAGGGAGTGAAGGACGGGACCTTCGCGTTCTCCGCGATTAAGCCATAGCGATAGGCTAAGGGCTTGGGCTCAAAGCCTTGATTCTTCTTAAAGGTGTAAGCGCCTGCGTCTCTCCTGCTGCGTCCGAGATCAAAGACCTCATAGCCCCCTCTCACACACCACTCCATGCACTTCGCGATCAGGTAAGTGGTCACATGACACTCCTTGTTCGCCTCCGGAGTCGTGCCGATGTAATACATAGACGCCTCCTTGCCGTGCAGGAAGGTGAGCGTGACACCCAAGACTTTGTCACCTCTGCGCGCAGCGTGCAGGACATAGTCGAGACCCAACTCATCCTCGAGCGCCTCCCACCATTTGTCGGGTAGACCCGGCGAACCGAGGGTGCGCTTACTAGAGAGGAAGAGCTCAGCTAGATCTTTCCGATAGCCGTGCCCCTCTTCGACGCTGAGACCATAGCGCTCAACTGCATGCCTCAAGTATTTACGCTCCGTGCGCGGGAAGGTCCTAAAGACCTCTTCCTCTGTCGCAGGGAGCTGCTTCCTGAAGCTCACATAGAGGTCTGATTCCACAAAGCCGTCGAGCTTTGGATCTTCCAGGCAGCGCAGCTCGAGACGGTGTGCATCTGACTCACCAGCGCGCTGCATCGCCACCTTAACGAGCTCGCGACTGATCTCTGGACTGTTCGAGACTGGGCCCCCATAGACGCCCCAAGGCGCCGAGATCCAGTTGCTCCCACCGAGGGGACGCTTGCACTCGGAGATCGGTAGCACACCGACGATCTCGTCGCCGCGTGTCGCGATGAGATCCCTGCGCTGCGCACCGAAGGCGCGCTCGACCGCTCTCGACCAGCCTGAGAGATGAAAGACTGTTGAGTCACTTCGACTGCGCAGATAAGCATCACGCTCCGCATCATCTTCGACGCTTGAGTAGCGATAGCTGAGCTGATGATCAGACAGCGAAGCGGAGATAAGCCCCTCACCCCGCGAGGCGACGGCTAGACCCTCAGAAGAGCGAGCTTTGTAAACTCTCTCTCCCTCGACAGAGTCAATGGCATCTCTACGATCAATCATTCTTAGTGCGGTAGCGCCTTATTCATGCGCTCTGGATGGGTGATAAAAAACGGTGAGTAAACGGCTCTGAACTAAAACGAGCACTCTGGTCTCTTCTCTTGAGACCTCAGTGAGGTGAACAACCCGCCTAAATTCAAATTCCGTGTTGAGGATTCTAATAGGAAATTGTATTCCACGCTGAGGGCAGAGGCGGAGATGTCCCAAAAACTTGTCAAATAGGGAGTTCTGAACGATTCACTGCGCACCCTCAGGCTCGAAAATCTACCGATTAGCCTCTTTTTAAATCTAATCTGGGCGAGTTTGAGCCCCTGGAGTGCGCTCCCGCCCAAAGGGCATAAGGCAACTTCAACCTCAGCACACTCCCCTTAAGCAGCTGCTCAAGCCAGAATCAACCCCTTGGCACGCCTCCCCTTCTTGATCGCTTACTCGCTACCGCTTGTTCACCTCTTAGCCTTAGAGCTCCGAGG
>JAPKBY010000352.1 GCA_028823185.1 Planctomycetota bacterium | reverse complement strand
TGCTCTGGGCAGGCCAAAATAGCTTTTTCGGCCTCCTGATTAGCCAAAGTGGCGAGTTCTTCTACTGAGAGCGAGCGCACCTCTTCTGCGCTCACCACCCGGGTGAAGCGCAGCAGATAGCGAAAGGGCTCCTCCGCTTTCAGGCAATGGAAGAAGACCAGGGGCAAACGCTGGCGCCGCGCGAGGACCCCAGCTGAGCGCTCCGTTCGCGCCGGCCCACCAAAAAAGGGCACAACCACCTCTCCTCTTTTGGGTCGTTGATCCAGGAGCATGAGCAGCCAACTCCCCCCGCGCAGCCCCTCTGTGGCGAGCTCGATCCCACCCCGACGAGGCAAGAAGGTCACGCGCCTCTTGGTGCGCATCTTCTGGAGATAACGAGAGAGCGGTCTATTGCGAGGCGGCTTCGCGATCGCGAGGAGCGGATCGAATCCGAGGAGTCCCAAGAAGGCGCTGCCGGACTCCCAATCTCCGATATGCGGAGAGATGAGAAGCCCACCTCCATCGCTGGCGAGCAGCTCATCCAAGCCCTCACACTTCTCCACAGTCAGATGTTCTAGAGGTGCTCCTCCGACGCGGCGATCAAAAGCTGCTGCATCGATGGAGAGCTGTAAGAAATGTCGCCATGCCTCAAGCACGCGATCTTCAATGCCAGCGCCACTAAGTCGCTCGTTCTCTGCACAACTGAGCGCCCGCTGGAGAAAGCGACGCGCTGCATCGCTATGCCGAGTATCAAAGCGTCTCGCCATTCTTGCTAAGCAACCGACTAACGCCCTCTGAAGACTAAGAGGGAGTCGACTGACGCTTCCAAGGAGAGCGCGCGCCGCGAAGTATTGCACCCACGCGGTGACTCCATTTCGCGATCCGAGCAGCTCCTCTTGGGGTTCAACCACCATGAACTCCACAGAGCTTCGACTCGATAAGCGCTATCAAGAATTCGGCGCCCTCGATGAGCTCGAACTCAACTTCAAGCGACGAACACCTGAGGCCTAGCTCTCGCAACTTGACGGCGTCCTTGGCTGTTACGAGCAAGGTCGAAGCTGGCTCGCACAAGCCTTCGAGCTCTTCCGCCGTGTAACTGTGATGGTCAGCGAATGTGTGGACTGACTGCACATCAGCGCCCAGCGAGCGGGCCGTCGCCTCGAATGCGGCTGGGTTCCCGACTCCTGAGACCAGGCAAACAGACCTCCCACGCAGCCAGGACGGGGGTTCCTCGCCTTCAGGGGTCATGACCTTAGTTGGACGGTGGACGGCACGTGCCACGGGCACATCCGGCGCGCAGCTTCTAATTCGCGAGAGGATCGCTTCCTGATCAGCCTCTTCAGATTGATCACAACGTGTCAGGACGATGGCGTCAGCGCGAGCCAAGCTCTTGGCGGACTCACGCAAGAGTCCACGCGGCAGCAGCGCCTCTAGCGGTGGCGCGTCGGATGAGGCCGCAGCTAAACCCCATGGCTGCGTGCTGTCGATCAAGACAATGTCGAGGTCGCGAGCGAGTCGCCGATGCTGAAAGCCGTCATCTAGAACGATCACGTCCGCACCGAGCTCAACGAGCTCCGCAGCGCCAGCCACCCGATCCGGACGTTGAACTTGCGGCAGATGCGGAAAGCTCTCATTCAAGAGCGCTCCTTCATCATTCTCCTGCGCTCCATCTGCGCGCCCATAGCCGCGCGATAAGACGCCAGGGTTAAACCCGAGAGTGCGCAAGGTCTCGATAACCCAGACCACGAAGGGCGTCTTGCCTGTCCCGCCAGTGCTCAGGTTTCCTACTGAGATGACGGGGGCCCCTGCTCGATGAGAGCGGAGCAAGCCGCAGTCATAGAGTGAGTTTCGCGAAGAGACGATCCCGCCATAGAGCGGAGTCAAGAGACGCAACACTTCCACTAGCCCGCCACGCTTGGCGAGCCGTAGCTCAGGCCTCTTGCCCTCTCGCGTGGGACTCATACCCACAGAGACTCCAACCCTGCAATCGCAGGGTCAAGCAGCCTCTTAAAGACTCGGCGGCGGCGCCTGGTCCTCGTCCGGGATCAGCTCAATCAAGCCACGATCCATCTCAAGGAACGCGATCTTGATCGGGTTCTGCTCACGGGTCTCAATCAGCGGGGAGGCCCCACCAATAAGCTCACGTACGCGCTTTTGCAGCAAAGCCGTCTTGTGAAAAGAGCCACAGACGGACTTCTGGAGGCGCTGGGGGAGTGTCTCGTTCTCCATGCAAAAATCTCGCGGGTTTGGCCTGGGAGGAGCCGGCTCGAAGGGGCCGTGTCGCACTCGTCTCCCAATGGCGAACCGGGGATCCTATCCGCAGAGAGGCCTCCGCCGCAACCGTCGCCCCCCCGATCTAGCTAATTCCTGCCTCCAAGAGAGGAATGAGCTCCAAGAGATCAGCGATCCGCCCCTCGCACTCGAAGCGCTCCCAGTCCTGCCCGAAGCCGTTCTCACACAGAACAAAGGGCAAGCCGTGGGCCTTTCCTGCGACACAATCCCCCTGTCGATCTCCCACCATGACCGCGGAGCTCGTCTGAAAATTGAGCAGGAGGTCCCCCACCATGTCCGCCTTTGTCCTCACTCCCCGTGACTCCAAACAGCGGCCCTCTTCGATCCACTGGCCGAGCCCCATGCCCTGCATAGCCGCGTCTAGATAGCGCTGGGAACAATTGCTCGCGATCCCAGTCCGAACGCCGCGCGCGCTGAGCTCCTTGAGCACTTCGAGCGCCCCCGGCAAGAGGGCAGCTTTCCCTGCATCCAGAGCGAAGTGCTCCTCTTCCACGCAGCGATCAAGGACGAGCTTTCTAGCTTCGACACTCAGATCGCTAAAGAGCACATCGAAACCCTCAGCTAGCGGCAGACCGACGAGGCCCATCCACTCCTCTGCCGTGGGGAGCTCTCGAT
>JAPKBY010000012.1 GCA_028823185.1 Planctomycetota bacterium | reverse complement strand
ATTGGTGTGCCCACCGCCACGATCGGCGACAGCGGTGACAAGATCGGATACATCCATCCGATCGAACTGATCCCCGCGCAGTGGCTCCTGCCCTGAAGCCGGCCTCAGGCAGAGAGCGCGAGCTCTAAATAAAACCGCACGAGCTCGGCCAAGTTCTCAACACTGATGCGCTCATCCACACCATGGATGCGAGGTAAATCTTCAGGCTTAAGCCGCATAGGGACGAAGCGATAGACATGATCCGAGAGCCGCGCATAGTGACGCGCATCGGTCGCACCTACGACCAAGCTAGGCGCTTGAACACAGTCCGGGGCCACCACCGACATTGACCTACACAAGAGCTCCCAAGCTCGCCCCGAAGCCGGCGAAGCGAGCGGTGGCTCCGAGGCCCCCTCCAGCGAACTGACCGTGACACCCAAATCCGCCACGAGGGCTCGCACATGAGCGAGGACTCCTGACACCGTATCTGAGGGATGAATCCGCGCGTTCACCCATGCCCGCGCCTGAGTCGGTAGAGAGTTCTCCACCTCCCCAGCACGAACGATCGTAGGCGCGAAGGTCGTACGCAACATCGCATTGGAGCCAGGCGCTGACTCCATCTGACGCGTGATCAATCCACCGAAGAGCCAAGGATTAGAAGTAACGAGACGTTGCAGAGGCGGCTGTTCAAACCTGAGCCTGTCGAGCAGCTCCCCCACGACGCCGTCGATGTGCGCGTCCATGGGATGTTCTTCCAAGCGCGCCAAGGCCCGTGAGAGCGAGAACACAGCGCTCCGTTCGGGGGGCATTGAAGAGTGCCCACCTTCAGCCTCAGCCAAGAGCTCAAGCGTCGCATAGCCACGCTCTGTGACACCGATGAGGCCGACCTCTGACTGCACGCCTTCGAAGGCGCCGTCCAAGAGCGCCATCCCTTCATCTAGGACCATAAAGGCTCGAACGTCGAGCGTCAGAAGCAGGTCAGCTAAACGAGCGGCTCCCCTGAGGCCTCGCACCTCTTCGTCCTCCCCGATGGCCGCGATCAGAGTTCTCCGAGGTTGAATCCCTGCCCGAAGCAGAGCCTCCATGGCCTCGTAGATCGAGATCGCGCTCGCCTTGTCGTCCAGGCTGCCACGCCCCCAGACATATCCATCAGCGATCACTCCACCAAAGGGGTCATAGGTCCAGGCATCCCTTGATGCCGCCTCCGCAGGAACGACGTCCACGTGCGCGAGCAGAAGCACAGGATCCTCTAGAGGTTCACTGCCGCGCAGAATGAAGAGCTGCCCCTCTCCCACATCGTGACGCTCGACCAGCGCGGGGTCGTGTAAGAGCGGGTAGCTCTGCTCTGCCCATGCGCGCATCGCAACGAATGGAGCTCGCTCAACCTCTGCCTCATCACGATGAGAGACCGTGGCGAAGCGGAGCGACTCGGCCAATCGCTCTGCGACAGACCCTGCATCAACATCTATTCCTTTGGAGACCATGACGACCTCCGGGCTCGCCGCCGGCGCACCCCTGAAGGCATTCACGACGAGCACAGCTGCGAGGCTAGCGCAGCAAGCGAGGCCCACCTTGATCGCGTTGCTCAAGGCCTAACTTTACGCCTCGTCTCCGCGCAGCTTGGCGAGCACGGTGTAGTCCTCGAGCGTGGTCGTATCCCCAGCGATCTCAGCACCCTTCGCTACATCACGAAGCAGCCGTCGCATGATCTTCCCGCTGCGCGTCTTGGGCAAAGCGTCGGTGAAACGAATCTCCTTCGGCCTCGCGAGCTTCCCGATCTCATTCGCGACATGGATGATCAGCTCCTTCTCGAGAGCGTCTGGATCTTCAATCTCCTTACGAGGCGTCACGAAGGCGCAGATGGCCTCACCAGTTACCTCATCTGGCATCCCAACAACGGCAGCCTCTGCCACGCTCGGATGAGAGACCAGCGCGCTCTCGACCTCCATCGTCGAGAGCCTGTGTCCGGAGATATTGAGGACATCATCGACGCGGCCGAGGATCCAAAAGCACCCGTCCTCATCCCTCACAGCGCCGTCTCCGGGAAAGTAAAGCCCGGGAAACTTCGACCAATAGGTCTCCTTGAAGCGCTCCTCATCGCCCCAGATTCCTCGCAGCATCCCAGGCCAAGGCTTCTTGATCACGAGGTAGCCGCCCTTGCCGTCCTCGACAGGCTGCCCCTGTTCATCCACGACGCCAGCGTCGACTCCGAAGAAGGGCCTCGTCGCAGAGCCCGGCTTCGTCACCTGCACGCCTGGGAGCGGCGAGATCATGATCCCACCTGTCTCCGTCTGCCACCAGGTGTCGACGATCGGGCAGCGCTCACCGCCGATCAGCTTGTGGTACCAGATCCACGCCTCAGGATTGATCGGCTCTCCGACGGTGCCGAGGAGGCGCAGCTTGCTGAGGTCGTGCTCAGCTATGTGCTCATCCCCTAGGCGCATAAAGGTCCGAATCGCCGTTGGAGCCGTATAGAAGATCGTCACACCGTGCTTCTCACAGAGCTCCCAGAAGCGGCCGGGGTGCGGCGTCGTAGGCGCGCCCTCATACATGACGACGGTCGCGCCGTTAGCGAGCGGGCCGTAGACGATGTAGCTGTGCCCGGTGACCCAGCCCACATCGGCGGTGCACCAATAGACGTCATCTTCTCGCAGATCGAAGACGTAGCGGGTGGAGAGATACGCGCCGGCCATATAACCAGCGGTCGTGTGAACGATCCCCTTCGGCTTCCCAGTCGAGCCAGAGGTGTAGAGCAAGAAGAGCACATCCTCAGAGTCCATAGGCTCCGGCGCTGCGGGCTCCTCCACCGCGTCCATGAGCTCGTGATACCAACAGTCGCGTCCCTCGGTCCACGCGACTTCATTCTCGCCTCTTCTCACACAGACGACGCTGTGCACACCCTCATAACCTTCAAGCGCAGCGTCTACTTCCTGCTTAAGCGGCAGCACCTTCCCGCGGCGCCAGCCGCCGTCTGCGGTGATCACGACGCTGCAATCGCCATCCTCAACGCGATCTCTAATCGCTTGCGCGCTGAAGCCACCGAAGATCACAGAGTGCGGAGCGCCGACGCGCGCGCAGGCGAGCACAGCCACCGTCAACTCAGGGATCATGGGCATGTAGATCGCGACCCGGTCTCCCTTCTTCAGCCCACGGGCTTTCAGCGCGGCCGCAAACTTGCCGACCTCTGCGTGCAGCTCCCTGTAGGTGAACTCACGCACATCTCCGGGCTCGCCCTCCCAGATGATGGCCTTCTTTTCGCCACGCAGAGCGAGGTGCTGGTCTAAACAGATCGCGGATGCGTTGAGTTTCCCGCCAGTGAACCACTTCGCCACCGGCGCTTCGCTCCAATCTAAGACCTCCGTAAAAGGCTCGATCCAGGGCAGCTCACGCCCGATCTCACCCCAAAAGCCCTCTGGATCCTCGACCGAGCGTCGATGCATTTCGGCGTACTCCTCCTCACTTGAGATCCGAGCTTTGGCCTGGAATTCAGCAGAAGGGAAAAAGCGGCGGTCCTCAGTCAAGACGTGGTCGATATCAGGCATGCAAACAGGTTACGCCCTAGATGGGGCGGCGGGAATACCCACTATTCTTGCCCCCACAAAGGAGGCCCTGACGGACTTGAAGATGATGTATTTCCCCCTCAAATCAAAAACAGCACCCCAAACCCAGGAGCCTGAGACCTGGGAGCCGGCGCAAGTGCTAGACCGCTGGAACTCATGGGTTCTAGTTCACTTCCCCCACCAAGACCTGACGACCTGGATGGACCTCTCCAAAGAGCCATACCAGCACCTCTCCAGCTCTGAGGCCGCCTGGCGCCTCGACGAGCTCAATCGCGCCAACTAGGCGCGCTTGTTGAACAAGGTGAAATAGCGCGCCGCCTTGCCCATGAGGCGCGCGGGATGGGAGAGCTCTCTAGCGAGACGCTTGGGTCGTAAGTAGAAGCGTCTATAGGCGCGCTTGATCCATCCCTCAATCTCTGCCGCCGTCATGTGCTCATTTCCTTCGAGCGCTTGATAGCCGGTCATGGTCGCGTAGTCGAAGTCGCGTGTGCCTCTCAGCATCTCGTAGAGCGGCGTGCCTGGGTAAGCGGTCACCGCGCAAAATTGGACCTGATCTGGATCGAGGCGCTCGACGAGGTTGAGGGTTTCCTCCACCATCGCGGGGGTCTCCTCAGGGAAACCGATCATGCAGAAAGCGCGCGTCTCGATGCCCACGTCGCGGCAAGCGTCGAAGACGCCCTGCGCCTGATCATGATCCAGAAGCTTGGCGCCACAGTGCTTGCGTTGAATGATCTCATTTCCAGACTCCACGCCTAGAGAGATGTGTGAGCATCCGGCGGCGGCCATCTTCTCTAAGAGCGGCCGGCTCAGGACCTTCACTGCAGTCTCACACTGCCATTC
This sequence comes from Planctomycetota bacterium, assembly GCA_028823185.1. Lineage (GTDB taxonomy): Bacteria > Planctomycetota > UBA1135 > UBA1135 > JAKVCE01. The sequence continues at coordinate 9,852 of JAPKBY010000012.1, read as the reverse complement.
CAACTCAAGACCGCGCTCGAGGATCCCTTCGCAAATCGCCTCGATGCGATCTTTGCGAGTAGTGAAGATCGGGTCACGAAAGACGACATGCCTGATCCCGTGAGTGTCGTGCAGATCACTCAACTCTGCCAACACATGCTCTGGTGAACGAAAGCGGAAGCGAAGCCCCTGCGCGAGCGTATAGCCGCAGAAGGAGCAGTCCAAGGGACAGCCACGACTGGACTTGACCGTAGTCACAGCTCCCTCCACTCCGGGGAAGCGATAGCGCTCATTCTTCAAGAGGTGACGTGAGGGCAGCGGCAGCGCGTCGAGGTCGTCGATCTTGCCTCGATCCGGCTCATGGATGATCTCCCCTGCCGCGTCTCTCCATGAGATCCCTTCGACGCCAGCGAAGTCTAATCCCTCTGCTGTGCGCCGAACGAGGTCACGCACCGTGTACTCAGGCTCTCCCTTAACGACGGCGTCGACATGATCACCATCGAAGATTTCGCCCGGCGTGAAGGTCACTTGCGAGCCGAGGATGCTGACCGGTATGCCGAGCTCAGATTTGATCGACCCTGCGAGCATCAGGTCTTGATCGAGCGAGGTGCTCGAAGAGTCCAGGCAGACGAAAGCCGGCGACATCTTCCGCACCGCCTCTAGAGCTCCCTCGGGACCGATGTCTTCAGCGTCTGCATCAAAGATGGCGACCTCATGGCCGTCTGCTTCCAAGACGCTCGCCACATGAGCCAGCTCGATGGGCGGATAGAGCAAATCGGGGTTCACCGCCATTCCAAACCCACCCATCAGTCCGCGGCTGACGCGAAACTCAGGCGGACTAGGCGGATTTACTAGGACGATCTTCATGAGAGGGATTCTCTTAGACCTCATCGGCGCACGCGCGCCGCGGGTCAAGGCCCACTACTAAAGGGTACCTAGGATTCCCGCCGCAGGGCGCCGCCAAGGCGCTCAGCTGCTCGTTCAACCCTACCTAGGAACTTTTGGACGTCTCCCTCATCCAAAGTTCGGTCCTTGGCCTCCAGCACGAGATGCCAAGCCAAGGAGCGCTGCCCGGAGGCCACATTCGTGCCTTCATAGACATCAAAGAGCTCCATAGAGGCAACCAGGCCCTTCCCAGAGCGCTGAAGCTCGAACTCTGCCCCTGCACAGCTCACGTCCAAGGGGAGCGCCAGAGCCACGTCTACCTTGGCTCCTGGGAACTTCGGTAGCGGTCTATAGCTAGAGGACGCCTTCGGGAGACTCAAGATCACGTCTAGGGATATCCAAGCTGCGGCCACATCGCTGCTCAGCTCCTCGACCAGGCCCAATGGACGAGCCCTGCCAGGGTCCAGATCAGCCAGGAAGCAGAGCGCCCTCTGATCTTCTCCCTCACCGCACACAAGAACCTGTGAGCGACCCGGGTTCGCCCAGCCGGGGATTGAGTCATCTTCTCCAGCGACGCGCCACGTGAGCGGCGCAGAGTCGTAGGCGCCGAGCGCCCTCAAGAGGTCCTCGATGACACCCTGCAAGCGAGAGCGGCTGCCAGCGTTGTACGCAGCGCTCTTGTCGCGCCGAGCCGCCAAGACCAGCCCAGCCTCATGAACCTCGCGCGGCTGACCGCGCTCGTCCGTGTGTTCGGGGAGATAGCCTTTGCCGACCTCGAAGAGTCGCACCTCATCACGGTGCCGGCGGTTCAACTCGATCCGACCCAGCAAGCTCGGGACGACAGAGCGTCGAACGCTGCTCTCCCCCTCCGCGACGGGGTTGACGACTCGAACCCTCGGCTCATCGGCGACCCCGAGGCGCTCGAGCAGCTCATCGGGCTGAAAGGAGTAGCAGAGCGCCTCAGAGAAGCACGCGCCCCCAGCGAGGCGGTCTTGAATCTTCCGGACGAGGAGCTGTCGAGCGTCCTTCGCCGGCGGAGCGACCTCAGCGATCAAGCGCTTCCCAGGTATCTGATCGTAGCCGTACAGGCGCCCGACCTCTTCGACGAGGTCCTCTGCGCGAGTGATGTCCTTGGTCGCCCTGTGCGAAGGGACCGCGACTTTCATCATCGTCCCGTCACGCTCTATGCAAAAACCAAGCGCGCTCAGCTTGGAGATGATGTCTTCATCATCGAGGTCGACACCGAGCAGCTCGCGCACGCGATCTCCTGAGAGCTCGACGGTGAGAGCGGGGTCACTCCAGTCACCAACATCCGTTGCAGGAGCTGGCAAGCTCACCTCAGGCTGAATGCTCTGCAAGGTCCTCACCAGGTGAGCCGCAGCCTTAGGTACGAGGCAGGGATCGAGGCTCTTCTCGAAGCGCGCTGAAGACTCGGTCCGCAAGCCCACTCGAGTCGCTGTGCGCCGGATCGTGGTCGCGTCAAAGCTCGCGACCTCTAAGAGAAGCGAGGTGGTCCCTTCAGCGACCTTGGAAGCTCCCCCTCCCATCACGCCAGCGAGAGCGACAGGTGTATTCCCAGAGCAGATCAGGAGGTCCTGAGGGCTGAGCCCGCGCACCTCCTCATCGAGCGTCGTGATCTCCTCTCCATCTACAGCCATCCGAACCTTCACACCGGCCGAGAGCTCAGCGAGGTCGAAGAGGTGGTTCGGCTGACCGAGGTCAAGCATCACGAAGTTAGAGATGTCTACGAGCAGGTCGAGGGGACGCTGACCGACAGCTAACAGCAAGAGCTGCAGCCACTGCGGACTCGCCTCGACGCGGACATTGTCCACGCACAGCCCCATGTATCGTGTGCAAGCTGGGTCTTCAATCGAGACCTCAACGCCTGCGCCGCTGCCGGTCGCAGGCAAGCTGGTCTCCAGCGGCTTCAGCTCACGCCCGAAGATCGCAGCGACTTCAGCCGCGATCCCTCGGTGCCCCCAGAGATCAGGCCTGTGCGTGAGAGATTTATTGTCGATCTCAATCACCCAGTCGACGAGACCTAAGGCGCTAGAGACGGATTCGCCCGCAGACAAACCCTCAGGCAAGACCCAGATGCCATCGTGGTCTTCTCCTAGCTCGAGCTCGCGCACAGAGCAGATCATCCCGCGCGACTCAACGCCGCGGATCTTGGCCTTCTTGATCTTGAAGTTGCCCGGCAAGACGGTCCCGACTTGCGCCACGGCGACGTTTTGCCCCGCGTCTACATTCGGTGCCCCGCAGACGATCTGCAGCGGCTCCTCTTTCCCCACATTGACGGTACAGATGGCGAGCTTGTCTGCGTCAGGGTGAGCTATGCGGCTCTCCACGTGTCCAACAACGACCTGGTCCAAGTGCTCAGCGAAGCGCTCCAAGCCCTCGACCTCAGCCGTCTTGAGGGTCAACTCGCTCGCGAGCTCTTCCGGGCTGATCCCTTCGAGGTCGACATGCCTCGCGAGCCACTGTGTTGAGATCAGCATGGAAACTGCTCCAAGAAGCGCAGATCTCCGCCCATCAGATTCCTGATGTCATCGATACCAAAGCGCAGCATCACGAGCCGATCGAGACCAAACCCGAAGGCGAAGCCTGTCAGCTTCTCGTGGTCGACGTCTTCGCGCTCGCCAAAGCCAGCAGCCAAGACGTTGGGGTGAACCAAACCGCAGCCGCAAAACTCAACCCAGGTGGAGCCCGAACAGACTCGACAGCCGGTCTCACAGAAGGGGCAGCGCACGTCGAGCTCGAAGCCAGGCTCAACAAAGGGGAAGTAGCCCGGGCGCAAGCGCACCTCAAGCTCTCGACCAAAGAGCTCATTCAAGAAGCGCTTCAGGGTCCAAGTCAGATGTCCGACCTGAATCCCCTCACCCACGACTAAGCCCTCGATCTGATGGAAGGTGTGCTCGTGGGTCGCATCCTGCTCTTCGTTTCGAAAGACGCGTCCTGGCACGATGACGCGAAAAGGAGGAGTCATGCGCTCCATCGCGCGGATCTGAACGGGCGATGTCTGCGTGCGCATCACGAGCGTGTGATCCTCATCGCAGTAGAAGGTGTCCTGCATCTCGCGGCTCGGGTGGTCCACGGGAATGTTCAGAGCCTGGAAGTTGTAGTAGTCGAGCTCAACCTCCGGACCGTCAAGGATCTCATAGCCCATCGATGTGAAGATGGACTCGACATCTCGACGCACTTGAGTGATCGGGTGCAAGCCCCCGCGCTTAGCGGCGGCAGCTTGCAGCGTCGGATCAAAACCACCAGCGTCTCGCTGTGCAGCGACCTCGGCCTCTTCCAGCGCCGCTTTCGCTGCCGCGATGGCCTCAAGCAGCGTCGTCTTGAGCTGGTTCGCACCTTGCCCCGCCTCACGACGCTCCATAGGAGCGAGCGTGGGGATGAGCCCCAAGATCTCAGCGACCGCGCCCTCCTTGCCGAGAAAGTCCTTCTCTACGGCACGAAGGTCCTCCACTCCTGTAGCTTCTCCGACACGACGGAGAGCGTCAATGCGGAGGCTCTCGAGACGCTCGCGCATGGGCGGTGGCCCGCGCTAAGCGGCCAGCGCGGCCTTGGCGGCTTCTGCGAGCTGATCGAAGGCAGCGGGGTCGTGCACAGCGATGTGCGCGAGCTGCTTGCGATCGAGCTCGATCCCAGACTTCTTAAGGCCTGCGATGAAGCGCGAGTAGTTAACACCACGCATACGAGCGGCCGCGTTGATACGGACGATCCAGAGGCGACGGAATTGACGCTTACGCTGACGACGATCTCTGAAGGCGTAGGCCCATGAGCGAATCATCGCCTCCCTGACGGTGCGCCAGAGCTTCGAGCGGCCGCCGCGGAATCCGCGCGCCTGCTTGAAGAAGCGAACTTTCTTCTTGTGACGCGGGGCGCCGTAGGTAACTCGCACCATCTCAGGCACCTCCCATCATACGTCGCATCAAAACACCCCAGGAGCGGGGCAGGATGATGTCTTTGCGGAGTCCACGGCGCTGATCGCCATTATGGATCGCGTGCATGTGGCCTCTCGCAGGGCGAGAGCAACGGACCTTTCCGTTCTTAGAGACGCGGAATCTCTTCTTCACCGCGCCCTTTGATTTCATCTTCGGCATAACAATGTCTCCTAGTGTCACCGCCAAAAGGCGGATCGGAGCGGACCCCGGTCGCTGGCACGCCGCCACCGCTTACGGGAGCCGGGCTTCCCCGGACTTCGAGGCGAAGAAGATACCGTCAGCAGCCCCTTCGGCCAAGCCTAGGGGCCTATTTCAGCGATAAAATTCGCTCTGAGCCCCTCAAGCGGGCTTCATGGTCGGCGTAAGCATCATGGTCATGCGCCTGCCCATCATGCGCGGACGCGCTTCCACCTTGCAGATATCCCCCAAGGTCTCAACGACTTGCTTCATGACGTTCTCACCGTGCTCCGGGTGCGCCATCTGACGCCCACGGAAGATGCAGACGACCTGAACCTTGTGCCCTGCCTCCAAGAAGCGACGCCCCTGAACGAGACGATAGCCGAGGTCATGCTTATCAATCGCAGGGCGGACTCGGAGCTCCTTCATGACAGAAGAGGCCTTCTTCTTGTCCGTACCGCGCTCGCGTTTCCGCTGCTCGTACCTGAATTTACCGAAGTCCAAGATGCGGCATACCGGCGGTCGCGCTGTCGGCGAGACCTCGACGAGGTCCATACCTGCGTCCTGTGCTCGGCGCCTAGCATCATCCGTTGAGACGATGCCTAGTTGATCTCCGTTATGATCGATGAGTCGCACTTCGCGAACTCGGATTTGCCGGTTACGGCGATATTCTTGCGCTGCCACTTAGCTCCTTGGGCTCGTATGCCCCGATGAGATTCGAATGTTCAACCACGCCGCCATCTGGCCGCACGAGGAAGAGTCAGAGTATGCCGAGAAGCGGAAACCCGCCACCGGTGAGTTTTGGTCAAGATCGAAACAGCCGATGGCTGCCCCTCTGGAGGAGAACAAAGCGACCGAATTAGAGCGAGAGTCGCTCACGCTTTCGCCTCTGAATCGCTCTCAGAAGAGTCCAGCGCAGCTTTAGCCCTAGGGGAGAGCGCGATGTGGACGTCATTGAGCTGGTAGTCTTCAACCGTAGAGGGTGCATCGCACATCAAGTCAGCGGCTGAGGCCGTCTTCGGGAAGGCGATCACGTCACGGATGTTATCCATCCCGAGCGTCAAAGCGACCAGGCGATCTAGCCCGACCGCGAAGCCACCGTGCGGCGGAGCGCCATAACCGAGGGCGTCGATGAGGAAGCCGAACTTCTGTCGCTGCTCCTCTTCACCTATTCCGAGCACCTCAAAGACTCGCTGTTGAACATCAGAGCGATGGATTCGTATCGATCCAGAGCCGAGCTCCCAGCCATTCATAACGAGGTCATAAGAACGACTCATCTGATCGCCGATGGGACTCTTCGGATCATTGAGATCAAAGCCTCCCCCACCGAGATCCCAGTCTTCCGGCGCAGTGAATGGGTGGTGAGTGGAGAACCATCGCCCCGCCTCATCATCCCAATCAAAGAGCGGGAAATGAGTCACCCAGAGGAAGCAAAATTCTGCAGCGTCCGTCAGCTTGAGGGCCTTACCGAGATGGACTCTAAGCTCGCCGAGAGAGCGCTGAACCACACGCTCACGCGAATCAGCGACAAAGAGGCAAAGGTCGCCCTCTTTCGCCCCCATGAGCTCCATGAGCCCAGCGGCCTTCTCTTCCCCGACGAAGCGTGCGAGCGGACCGGTTCCACCGTCAGCGGCGGGCTTCCAAAACGCGAGGCCTTTAGCTCCGTAGGTCTTGACGACCTCTTCCAGAGCGGTGATCTCTTTGCGAGAGAGCGAGGTGCCGCCTTCGACGGTGATCCCCATCACTCTCCCTCCTGCTTCAACGGCGCCAGAGAAGACTCCAAAGTCACATGCACGCGCCCAATCATCGAGAGCGACGAGCTCCATCCCGAAGCGCAGGTCCGGCTTGTCCAAACCGAAGCGCTCCATAGCCTCGGAGTAGCGCATGCGAGTGATCGGAGTCTTCACCTCCGTGTCCATCGCGTCAGCGAAGGTCTCTACCAACACCTTCTCCCAAACCTGGAAGATGTCATCCTCTTCGACGAAAGACATCTCCATGTCGAGCTGCGTGAACTCGGGCTGCCTGTCAGCGCGCAGGTCTTCGTCTCTGAAACAGCGCGCGACTTGGAAGTAGCGGTCGAGGCCAGAGACCATCAAGAGCTGCTTGAAAATCTGGGGTGACTGCGGGAGAGCGTAGAACTCACCCGGGCGGACTCGGCTCGGCACGAGGTAATCCCGCGCGCCCTCCGGTGTCGCCTTCGTCAAGATCGGGGTCTCCACCTCTGCGAAGTCTTGGGCTTCAAAGGCGCGACGCATCGCATTGATGAAGCGTGAGCGGTGAATGAGGTTCTTCTGGAGCGGAGCTCTCCTGAGGTCGAGGAAGCGATACTTCAATCGCAGCTCAACCCCTGTGTCTAGATCATCGATGATCTCAAAGGGCGGCAGCTTGCTCTCTGAGAGAACCTCGACTGAGGTGGCCAAGACTTCGACCTCTCCAGTCTCACGGTTCGGATTGATGTTCCTCTCTTCACGCAAGCGAACTTCACCGCGAACACAGAGGACATCCTCGGGTGCGAGCTTGAGCTCTCCCACGACCTCTTCAGAGAGGACGACCTGCGTCAAACCGTAGCGATCCCGGAGATCAACAAAATAGATACCGCCATGGTCGCGCCTGGCAGCGACCCAGCCGTTCAGGGTGACGGATTCACCGGCATGCTCTGAGCGCAGGTCTCCACAAGTGTGGGTCCTTTGCCATCCTTCTCCGAGGCTCATAAGGAGGTCCTCACGATCTCAACGCTCGTTTCTTGGTCAGACATCAGTCGCACATCATGCCAAGCCTGAGGCCTAACAGTAGCGCCGTATCCCTCTTCCGAGGGAGACTTCAACTGGAGTGGCGGCTGTGCATTTGAATGCGTGCCATTGCACGCTGCAGAGAGGCTCGGGCTCGAGCCGTATCAACTGCGTCTCTCTTAACATCCTCTCGAGTCATCGCGAGGCGCTCACGCGCCCTCTTCTCAGCCGCTTTGGCGCGCTCCTCGTCAATCTCTGTGGGCGCCTCGCCCGCAGATGTGAGCACACGAACGGTGTCACCGCGAACCTCAGCAAAGCCGCCTGAGACGAAGATGCTCAATTCGCCGCCTGCGGCTGCGTAGCGCAGCTCACCTGCGTCCAGAGTGGTCACCGCCCCAGCGTGCTTAGGGAAGATCCCCATGCTGCCATCCGATGCGGGAACGCGGACTGAGTCCACGACCTCATCTAGGACGACGCGATCAGGCGTGATGATTCGAAGTGTGAGACCGGCCATCGATCAGGCCATTTCCTTGGCTCGCGCGACGACATCATCGATGCCGCCGACCATGTAGAAGGCCTGCTCGGGGAGATCGTCATGAAGCCCCTCGATGATCTCCTTGAAGGAGCGCACGGTCTCTTCACGCGGGACAAAGAGGCCCGGTGTACCTGTGAATTGCTCAGCCACAAAGAAGGGCTGCGCGAGGAAACGCTGCATGCGTCGGGCGCGCGCGACGACCTGACGGTCCTCTTCTGCGAGCTCCTCGACGCCGAGGATGGCGATGATGTCCTTCAGGTCGTTGTAGCGCTGAAGGATCTGCTGTGCCTCACGGGCGACAGCGTAGTGCTCCTCACCGACGACCTGGGGGTCGAGCATGCGAGAGGTCGACTTGAGCGGGTCAACAGCCGGGTAGATCCCAAGCTCGGAGATAGCGCGGTCCAAGATGATCGTCGAGTCAAGGTGAGCGAAGGTCGCCACAGGAGCGGGGTCTGTGATGTCATCAGCAGGCACGTAGACGGCCTGCATCGATGTCACTGAGCCGTCCTTTGTCGAGGTGATGCGCTCCTGGAGTGCACCCATCTCGCTGGCCATGGTGGGCTGATAGCCCACGGCCGAAGGCATACGACCGAGCAGCGCAGAGACCTCAGAGCCAGCCTGAACGAAGCGGAAGATGTTGTCGACGAAGAGGAGGACGTCTTGGCCCTTCTCATCACGGAAGTACTCAGCCATCGTCAGGCCACTGAGCGCGACGCGAAGTCGCGCTCCCGGCGGCTCGTTCATCTGCCCGAAGACGAGGACGGCGTTATCAATCACGCTAGCCTCGCTGCCGTCGGGTGTCTTATAGGTAGCCTCTGTCATCTCGAGCCAGAGGTCATTGCCCTCACGGGTTCGTTCTCCGACGCCGCAGAAGACGCTGAAGCCTCCCTTCTCAACGGCGGTGATTCGGATCAGCTCCTGGATGAGCACCGTCTTGCCAACGCCAGCACCACCGAAGAGGCCGATCTTGCCCCCCTTCGCGAAGGGGCAGAGGAGGTCGACGACCTTGATGCCTGTCTCGAAGACCTCACTGATCGCCTCTTGGTTCTCATAGGCCGGAGCAGGGCGGTGGATGGGCCAAGTCTTGCCGATCTCCATCTCACCCTTCGTCACCGTGTCGAGCGGCTTACCCAAGAGGTTGAAGATTCTCCCTTTGGTCTGCTCGCCAACGGGGACGTTGATGGCGTCTCCAGTGTCGACAGTCTCCATCCCGCGGCGGCAGCCGTCAGTTGAAGACATGGCAACGCAGCGCGCGATGTCATTCCCAAGGTGTTGAGAGACTTCGAGGGTTAGCTCGATGCCTGCTGACTCGTCAGTCACCTTGAGCGCGTTGAAGATCGGCGGAAGGGAGCCGGTCGGAAAGCGCACGTCGACGACGGGGCCGAAGATCTGGGTTATTGAGCCTGTTTGAGTGGCGTTCATAGCTTGGCGGGGGTTACGAGAGCGGGTTCGCGTTTCGTGGTCGTGGTCGTGGTCTTAAAAATAGAGCTCGTTATCGGAGCGCTTCGGATCCACCGACGATGTCGAGGAGGTCCTTAGTGATGTTCTCTTGCCTGAGTCGGTTGTACTGACCCTTCAGCATCTTGATCATGTCTGT